>CALRDJ010000007.1 GCA_943354875.1 Candidatus Levybacteria bacterium GW2011_GWA1_37_16
AAACCATGCATATCGGATCAGAGCTGGCTGAACTGGATCTGTCACTCCGTGGACCAGGGGATTTATATGGAACCATGCAGCATGGCATGGTAAAACTAAAGATAGCAAATTTTTTCGATCAGGCACTTATAAGACTCGTCAGGAATGAAGCGAATAAGATATTTCCAAATCTCGATAGCTACCCGATACTCAGAGATAAACTGCGCCTGATATCTACGGAAAACGTAACCCCAGACTAGGCACGATATTATTGATCATAAAACATGTTCAATATTCAGCCTCATCAGATCTCATAGTTTCTTATATTAATCTCAAATCGATCAATAACCTTAATCTGTCATGACATTTGCAACAGGGTGATAATCTCTATTGGTGTTTTTAAATCTATGCCAAGATGTGGTCTTTCGTAATTGTATTCATGGGACCATGTTCACCTCACATTCGTTAGTGATGAATAATTTGACAGGAGGAACGCAATATCAGTACCGAGTGAGAAGTACCGATGCGAACGGAAATGTCACAACTTCTGATGTTAAATCATTTACGACCAACACTAATTCTAGTGGGGGATCAAGTCCTACAGCAAGTCCTACAGCAAGTCCTACAGCAAGTCCTACACCAAAACCAGCAGGATCAGCTACTGCTACGCCAACTCCGATAAGCGGAGGCGCCACGTCTGGAGAAATTACGCCTACAACTACACCAGCGCCCACAACTATGGGGTCAAGAACTAGTAACTTAAAACTACCCTCACTCATAGGATTTACAGTAGCTATGGCCGAAGGAGTAGGGTTTATATTTCTCACCAGTCTTATACTCCAAGGTGTAGGAGTTATAAAAGTCGGATTCCTAGATAAAGTCATCCGCTTCATCCTTCGCATCAACTAATAATTCGGAGCCTTGCAGAAAAGCCAGAAATCAGGTAAAATACTTCCATGCCACAGGAGCCAAAGAAAAGACATTCACGAGCTAGACAAGGAAAACGCAGGCACGCGATTAATCTGACCGTAACGCGTGGTATGGCGTGTTCTAATTGTGGAAAAGCATCGCTTCCACACACAGTGTGCAAAAACTGCGGATATTATGATGGTCGTCAAGTTTTAGCAATCAATAAAACCACAGTCAGAAAAATCTCGAAAGAAGAAGCAAGCGCATAATATCATCGTATCCTAATGAAGAACCCCTTAGACCCACGACACCAAAAACGACAAAAATTAGTCGAAGAATTATTTAAAATCGACTTTCATAAACAACCCATCGGAAAAGAAACCCAAGAGATATTAACCAATCAAAAAGCTATCGATGAAGCTATCCACAAAGTGGCAGTAGAGTTTCCTATCGATAAGATAAATAAAATAGATTTGGCAATTTTACGTCTAGCAGTCTATGAACTACTCATCGAAAAAAAGGAACCACCTAAAGTGGTTATAGATGAAGCCATAGAATTGGCGAAAGAATATGGAGGAGATACGAGCCCGGCCTTTGTAAACGGAGCGCTCGGAAATATCATAACAAATGGATCTACCAACCTTTAAAAACCCTAAATTATTAGAACAAGCGTTTATTCATCGATCGTTTTTAAATGAAACGAAGGATAAGCTAGAGAGTAACGAGCGACTTGAGTTCTTAGGCGATAGTGTTATTTCATTTGTCGTATCCCAATACCTCTACAATAGCTACCCAGAATACAAAGAAGGAGTTTTGACAAATATCCGTGCGCTTATGGTAAATACCGGGAGCTTGGCACAAGTTGCGAAAGAATTAGAATTTGGTAAAAGACTTCAGTTATCACACGGGGAAGAAGAATCAAAAGGCAGAGAAAATGAATCACTATTGGCCAACTGCTTCGAAGCATTTGTCGGAGCTCTCTATCTAGACAGTGGTACCGAAGCGGTAGAGACATTTCTAAAACCAGTGCTTCTGGTAAAAGTAGAGCAAATCGTAACGCGAAAAACATTTAAAGATCCCAAGAGCCTTTTACAAGAAAAGATCCAAGCCCAAAAACAGAAATCTCCACTCTATAAAGTCATGGAAGAAGTAGGTCCTCCACACGCACGAACCTTCACCGTGGGCGTGTATATCGACGATACTCTTATAGGGAAAGGCCATGGCACATCCAAGCAAAAAGCTCAGGAAGAAGCAGCGAAACACGCACTTGAGAACGAGCTCAAATAATGGTACAATATTGCTTATGTCACTCGTAATTAGACTTACCAGTATGGGGAAAAAAGGCGAAAGACGATTTCGCGTAGTTGTCGCGGAAAAACGAAGTCGCAGAGACGGAAGACCAGTTGAAGCACTCGGTTGGTATGAAAAAGGTCCAGCAGGCAAGAAAGCTATAAATACCGAACGCGCCAAGTACTGGATATCTCAAGGAGCTAGGGCAAGCGCTACCGTGGAAAAACTTATAAACGCATGAAAGATACATTAACCGCACTCATCGTCTCCATAGTCGACCAAAAAGATAGTGTCGTGGTCGAAGAACAAATAGGCGAAGAGGGTATAATTAATTTTATCGTTACCGTAGCACCAGAAGAAATGGGAAAAATTATCGGCAAAGAAGGAAAGGTCATCAGAGCACTGCGAAACGTGATGAAAATCCCAGCGATGAAAGAGGGGAAACGAATCAACATATCACTTACTGATACCAACCCACCAGCCGAATCAGAACAAGTCATCGAACCAAGCGCCTAATAAAACCCACGAGTTTATACCTCATATATCTGCGTGATACACTATCTGTACTATGAAAATAACTATACTTACCTTATTTCCTGAAATGCTCGCAGGACCGTTTGATCATTCGATTATAAAACGCGCACGTGAAGACGGAAAGCTTACCATCGAATACGTACATATTCGAGATTTTGGTATAGGAACCCATAAGATGGCTGACGATAAGCCGTATGGCGGGGGAGTAGGAATGGTGCTTCGTGCAGACGTGGTAATTCCAGCTATTCAAAAATCGAAATGTAGTAGTGCATGTAATGAAAAAATATTTCTCATGGATGCTGGCGGTGAAAAATTTACCCAAAAAATAGCTCAAGACCTCTCAATTCTTGATCATCTAATCCTTATCTGCGGACACTATGAGGGAGTCGATGAACGAGTAGTGGAGTATATTGACGGGAAAATCTCTATCGGCGACTATATACTTACTGGCGGTGAATTACCCGCCATGGTGATAACTGATGCGGTATGTCGACTAATTCCAGGAATCCTAGGAAAGGACGATTCGTCAAAAGAGGAATCATTTTCTGAAGGACTACTCGAGTATCCTCACTATACAAGACCTGAAATCTTTGATGAAAAGAAAGTTCCAGAAATATTACTCTCAGGAAATCATTCAAAAATTAACGAGTGGAGAAAAGAACAGCAAATAAATCGTACGAAAAAAATTCGTCCAGACCTTCTATCCTAACGAGAAGCAGATACCGTAGCTGTTTTAGTAGTCAGAGTATTCACCGCTTTCGCTTCCACTTGCCAATCAGATAATTTTTTTAACAAATCTTTATCGCTTTGTGTTATCGGTCGAAGAGGAACCGTATAATCAACCCGAAGCGGAGGCAACGATCGGTAATAAAAAAGGAGCCGAAGAGTAGAGGATCCAGAATCTGATTGAATAGTAGCTACAGAAGATAACGGCGAAGTCTTAGATAAAAGCGCTAAGAACTTCCTCGCACCGTCCGGCCCTGCCTGGATAGTTAGCACCAAAGGGATCGATGGGGTCTCTGGAGAACCAGCCTGAGGCTTTAACAAACCTACCTGAAACGAATAGTCTGCCACACTCACGCCTGTCACACTCGATGCGGCACTAATCGCATTAACAATGCCAGCGAAATCTTTCTCTGAAGGCAATGCCTGGAGTACCAGCTGTAAATCATCTGCTGTGTCATCCATAGAGCTCAATATATTTAAATTACTTTGAAGCGTTGCTATCTTCTCCTGCTCTAGCGTCAAACGTTCTTTTGATGAGAAAAAATCAGATATCTGTCCTACGACGACAAAGAGAAATACTAGTATGCTCACCAGTATTACGATCACTGGAATCAGGTATACCTTGTGGCGAAGATATAAGATTCGCCACGTTCCTGAATCAAAATTAAATTTTATCTTACTTAAGTCTGTATTCATGGTATCTGCGCTAATATGGTAACGGTATAGACCCCCCGACCACTTTCAAATGCCACATCAGACAAAATAATTCGCTTAAATAGCTTCTGATCTTCGGCCAGTTTTGATATATTGTCGATATAGGTATTAATACTGAGAAGAGAACGCGAAGAAACAGTGAGCGTGAGTGTCTTTACCGTCTTCTCGCTCAGCACAAACCCATCTACGATGGTGCCACTTCCTGCCTGTCTTAGTAAGATATCCATGTAATTACCATAATCAGTCCTCTTGGAAAGAAGTGAAGAGATACTATTTAATCTCTCACCGGTTACCATATAGGTATTCGCCCGTTTATCGTAAGTAGAAAGACTTGCGAGTAATTGCTTCTCTCGCTCTACCAGCTGAGACAAGGGAGACTGAATATTAAGAAAAAAAAGAGCACCTGAAGAAGCAGTTACTAAAAACATCAAGCCAATTGCGACATATCTGGTGATAGTAAGCGCTCTTTGTTGTCCAGCTCCTGACTGCTGTTGTGGTAATAAATTAATTTCACTCATGTTTCATAGCTAATCCCACTGCTATCGTATAATCAGGTGCACTATCAAGTATCTCCTTGGGCACTTCCTGAGAAGCCAAAACCTTCCATGGATTTCCCATAGCTGCCTCTATGCCAGCATTTTGTGCGAAGAATATTCCGATTCCAGGAAGCTTCGCGGTTCCTCCCGAAAGGAGAATTTGGGTAATCGGTGTTTCTGATTTATATTTCTCAGCATAAAATGCGAGAGCCTTCTTAACTTCTGAAAGAACTGAAAGTAGAATCGGCTCACTCGCTTTTCCAATCTTACCCTCAAACGTTTTAGATGAATATCCATATACTCGCTTATACTCTTCTGCTTGACTCGCAGTAAACCCAAAGTCAGAAGCAATTGCACGAGTAATCGCTATTCCTCCTACGGGAATAAAGTAAGTGAATATCACCATTCCTTCTTTTATGATAGAAAGAAGAGTACCGATAGCTCCTATGTGTACGATAAGGGTGTTTGGCAATCCTTCTCCAAAGATGAGCGCACGTATAACTGCAGTGATTTCAGTCTCAACATTTTGAATCGATAATCCTGCCAAGGCCATTACATGTTGATATTTATTAATAAGTGCTGTAGGCGCTCCGACGAGCAACACCTGCATTTTGGTATTCGGCTCACCTGCTTTTGGCTGATGCAAAATTTTCCAATCCAGAGTCACTGAGGGAAGGGGAACGGGAATATATTGTTCTGCTTCCCAATATATGGCTGATGCCAATTCACTCTCAGATAGTACCGGCATATCCAAAACGCGGGTGTACACTTGGTTTTCTGGTAGTGCGATGTTTACTATTTTTGATGAAACTTTGGCTTCTGCTACTAATGCAGCAATACTCTGTGCCATAGCTTCCTGATCCAGAGGGGACTCTGACAGCATACCCTTTTCTGGCGTAGGAGATACCGCAGCTGCCTCCAGTACATACCCCTCTCCCGAAGGGTTTAGCGAAACCAGCTTCATCGTGGTACCCCCTATATCAAGACCGAATGCTTTTTGACTCATGGTTTTGGTGAAAAAAGAACACTAGGTGAAAATTCAGATGGAACCTCAGGATAACCCTGGAAAAATGCTATTTTTCGAGACGTTGTACCAGAAGTACCCACCGAATCAATAGTACTGCCTTGTGCAGGCAATTCGCTATTTCCAGAAACAGCAATTTGTACCTTCGAGTAAAGGGGCATAATGCGCATAATAAGTCCTGATGTTACTGCAATCGTTGACTTAAATTGATAGCTTCGTCCCGATATCGTCCCTCCGCCTCCAGAAACATAGGTAAAATTATTTACCGCAGTACGCGCGTTACAGGGATCCAGTGCATAATGCTGAGAAACAGGTGCAGTCTTCGTTCCAGAAATAAGTACCAACTCCAATGCTGCCATAGAATTAACGGACACGCTGGGATCACATACATCGCTACTTGATCCCCAATACACGGTCAGATTTCCACTCCAAGGATTCAAATAAATCTTTGATGGGTCAGCTGAGTAATCTGATAACCAAAGTGTTACCGCATCATCCCGTAAAATAGTATTTCCACCATAGAGAGGAAACTCTGTGCCCCTTACAGTCGAAATGCTTACCTGCGCTATGACAGAATTATTATCAAACTGCTTTGCTGTCGAGATACCACGTCCGGTTTTTGCTGCTTGCTCCACACCTGCTTCGGCAGCAGAGAAAGCACGTTGGGAATTTTCTTCTTCTGAGGCCGTACGAAGATTTGTAATAGACCGTGAAACAAGAGATAGCCCTACAGTAAGCGACACAACCATCACAAGCACTACAATTAAGAGCGCTTGTCCCTTCTCTTGTTCAAATGACCCACTTAAATTACCACGAACCATAGGCAGGAATTATCCTTATTTAAGAGTATCAACGACGGAGTATTTCTGTCAATGACGCAGCTACCTATTTATATTTCTCATACTTACTGAGGACTGAAAGTCAATTGTTCCTTGATTTTCTTGAAGCTGTACGGTACCACCGCTCGTAGCTGAAAGTGATAGGCTGATATTAATAGTAGGGTAATTTGATAATGTGGGACGAAGACAAGTTATAGTGCAGGAATCTATGTGAACAGCTGCCGTATCCACTAAAGAAGCGCTATTGGATGATACACCAGCAGTTGAACAAGAGAAAACTGTTTGTTCGTCATCAAACGAGGTTATCTTAATATACTTGTAATCAACCGGTGTGGGGGTTGGAGTAGGGGTTAAGGAACCACTCGTAGCGCCACAGAGAGTTGTATAGGTCACATTGTCCGTACTTACCCCATCAAAGCTCCTCGCATCTCGAAGCATTTTCGCCATCTGCCTCGTCGCATATACACCATTTTGTCTGACCACCGCTAATGCATTCGTTTTATTATTTCCTCTTAATACTCCAAATAAAATAGTTCCTATTATTCCTCCGATAGTCACTAATACGACCATAACAGCGAGCAACTCCACGAGAGTAAAACCCCCTTGTGAAACTTTTAACTTTGAACTTTTAACTTTGACCTTCATCATGGTGTTGGTATAAGCGTATAATCAGACAAGCACGAAATAAGTTTTGTCTGATGACAAAACAGATTATCTCTGTCAGTACAATTATTATCTGACCAGGAAACAGTTACTGTCACCTTTGTCGCATTTGCCGATATGGCTACCGGTGTTGGCGTAGGCGCTAGGGGGGGGGTCAGCGTAGGAGGAGTACAATCAGATGATGCTGCCGTCAACGTCACTTCTCGAACAAAAATATCTACATTTTGACCACAACTAGTACCTATACGTGGCGTCAATGTTGTACTATTTCTAGGTAAACAGTAGACGTTCGAGAGACTACTAAACGTAGTCCAGTCACTATTACGTAGCGTCTGAACTACTTCCATTCCTTGCTCTGCATATTGAGTAGCGAGATTTTGATTTTTCGCTGATTGCGTATTACTGAGCCCCGTAATAACCGCTATGGTTATGGCAGAGATTATACCCACAGCAACTCCCAGTGCTATCAGCACCTCTATAAGAGTAGATCCATATTCGTTATTATTGTGTTGCAATTCTTCCATCTGAAAAAATACTGATTATCCTCGGTGTCTTACCAAATCCTCCGACTGAAATAGCAGTCGAACCATCAGAAGCCGCTCCTATAACACCTCCGGTGAGCACAGTAAAGGTAAGCGAAGGCGGATTACTACTTCCTATAAATGAAACGCCTGTAGGAAATTTCTTCGCTACAAGCGCTGGAGAAACCATGGAACCATTACATACCGTGTATAATGCATAATCCATAAGCACAGGGGTCGTCTCAGATGGCTGACACTGAGCTGAGCTTATACTACAAAATCCTATCTTATATCCATCGAGCCTACTACAGCCACTCGCAGGCTTTACCTGAGAGAATGCCCGAGATCTGGCTAGGGATAACGTCGTCACGAGCTCAGATGCAGAACTTTGAATAGCCTGAGACCGACTATATGTCACGAATGACACAACTCCGATAGTGGACAAGACTCCAACAATTGAAAAAACAGCAAGAAGCTCTATGAGAGTAAAACCAAGACGTGAATCACGAGCTATGAAGTATGAATTATGGGGTTTTTTCTTAATTCTCGATTCATGATTCATAATTCAATTAGGGATTAGTTAATGTGTACGACCAGTTCGTGGTTCCTCCCGTACAGTAGCCACTATTATTTGTCGTATCTTTTTGGGAGTCTGCCACGTTTTCCATACAGGTATACAACGTATAGGTAGACCCATCAGAAACGTATGAATAAATATATTCTCCAGCATTCAGAGGATCACACGGAATAGTCTGTAAATATGTATTGAGCGGAGAACCCCCCTGAAATGCATTTCCTTGCCCGCAAGGCGCAACTGGATTAGCAGGTGCAGCTGCACTCGTTACTGGATATTCTCCTTGATCTGATCTATATAATTCAAGTGCTGATTGAAATTGACGAAGATTCGATTTCCGCTGTGCATCACGAGCACGCTGTCGTATACCGACAAAATTAACCATGAGGAGCGAAGAAAGAATCCCAATTATCGCCACCACAATCAAAAGCTCAATTAACGTAAACCCTCTTTGTGCTCTTTTCATAATATATTATTTGTCATGCTGAATTTAGTTCAGCATCTCCCTGTGTCGAAACAGAAGTAGATCCTAAAGCAAGTTCAGGATGACACCCTAAAACGAACTAGGGCGACACATTTGGACTCGTCAATCCGTAATTACACACATATGACTCACCACCACATTTGACTCCAAGTGGTACATTGGCGCACTTATTACTCACACCAGTACAAACCTGCGAATCCTGACTCCCTCTCTCTAAACTAGCATAGAGATAGTAAGATTGTCTAGCTTCGTTCGTCACATATATATAACTACTAGAACCAGGATCTTTAGGAACCAGTGTCATATATGGCACCCATTGCTGGCCCCATATCACCGGTGTTCCATCCAATCGCTTTATGTGGTAAGACGAGTCTGCCTCAGGATATCGGCCATTATCTTGATAATATGCCTCAAGCGCACGAGATACTTGAGCCAAATCACTTTTTCTCCTTGAATCGTTAGCTTTCTGGAATTGTCCGAAAGGATTTAAGATATTTAATAACATACCACCTAATAAAGCCAAAATTCCTATAACAACCACCATCTCAATGAGGGTAAACCCTTTATTTTCGGTGCTATGTAATCTTATCTTTCTCATCATTCAATTATTCACACGCCCAACCATCTCCTACTCCGTCACAACGTCGGAGTAGGAGATGGCAACACATACGATGCGACATATGCACAGTCTACATTTCCAGATACTACGCATGCCCATGTCGAATCAAATGCAGCAGGCAAGCAATCAGTGAGACCAGAGAGGGGACATACTGACGTTGTGGATGGTTCTTTCGAAAGCTGAGTAAAAAGAACCATCCATTGCGGACAAGAACCATTCTTTACATACGCATAGTCTTGATTGGTAGTGGGATCTTTAGGAACTGTCTTCATATATACTTGCTCACTACTACTCAGCACCGAGAGAGAGGCTGGATAACACTTCGTATCATTATAATACACATCAAGCGAATTACGGATTTGTCCAATATCATGCATCCTAGCAGAATCACGCCCCTTATTTAATTGCCCCATAGGATCTAAAAAAATAACAAGATAGGCAAGCATAACCCCCAACATAGTCAGAACTACCAGCAGCTCAATTAGGGTAAAAGCGGACTGATTTTTGTCAAAATTTCTGAGCCAAATAATAAAACCGCTATACATCCTGCTACCAAAAACGGACCGAATGGGATGGTTCCACCGGAAAATTTTTTCTTTCCCCATAAAACTAGTATGAGCGCCACTCCGGCGCCTGTCAAGAACGCGAGATATAATCCAATCACTATCCCGGGAAATCCTAAGACAAGTCCCATGAGAAAAACGAACTTTACATCACCAAATCCCATACCACGCCCCTTAGTCAAGAGAAATAACAAAAGAAAAAATAAAAACGCACCAACTGCCGAAGGGAGATAGTTATGAATTAAGAAGTAAGAATCATGAATTAATAATACGTAAAACAGTGAGATTATGATCGTTGGATATAAAACTTTATCTGGAATTATTCCATATCTCAGATCGGTAAAAAAGATTACAATCATGATTGAGATTATAAAAAAATAATATCCAAACTCTCCATAATTCCTAATTCCTAATTCATAATTCAGAGGAGATAAGTTTAAAAACAAAAAAACGTAAGATATTCCGGTCACTAACTCCACGACTAAGTACTGCCATCCGATAAATCGTTTACATTTAGTACAGCTTCCTCTTTGAATTAAAAATGAAATTACGGGAAGAAGTTCCCACCATTCCAGCTTCTTTTTACAAAACTCGCAATGCGACCTGCCAAATAGAACCGATTCTCCACGAGGAATTCGATCCACTAAGACGTTCAGAAAACTTCCTACACAAAGTCCGATAATAAATATTAGGAGTATAGTCATTTTTTAAATGAATTCTGAATTATGGTCAGGATATCTTCAGTAAATACCTCCTTAAATTTTCCTGCTACTCGCTTAGCCGATTCAGAGTCATGATAACATTCTGAGTACGTAGTATAGAGAAACACATATGCAGTTATACTGAGCGGATCTTTTTCTATGGTTTTTTTAAACTCCTGCTCAGCATTTTCACAATTTTTTGCTGAAAGCTGATGCACTCCTTGGATAAGATAGACCTTTGGATTTTCAGGCGCCATCATACGAGCCTTATTGTAATAAACTTGAGCAGTTGACGTAGCCTGATATTCTGATAATAAGTAATTTCCTGTTATCAGAAGCCCGTCCGAGTAGATGACAGGAATTTCTGAAATGGTTAGGTTTTTATACGCCAGAGCGTTTTGTTCAGAAGTATGAAGACTATCCCAAATGGATGTGAGCGTCTTCTCATATTCTTCCTGCGATGGAAGATCGGATGGACTCACCAGCTTATAGATAATTCCATATGGCACCCAATGAAATTTTTCTCCGTTTTTTGGTTGTATCTGAAGGTAAGAAAAAACACTTCTGTCTTTTCCCATATACTCTATAATGCGCGCTAGCTCATCGCTCGGATTTATACCACCAGGATGAAGCTTGGCATATTCTTTTTGCTTTTTTTTAAAAAGTTCGTGCTGCCCTAAGGCATTAGCGTTTAGTATGGTTACATCAGGTCGAATCCCTAAAACATAATGCGCATACCATGTATTAAAAAGCAATGTATCTCCTGACGATAAGAGTATGGCATTTTTCGGTAAAACAGATAAACTATCCATGCCTAAGTAATCACCGATATATACTGAAGATAAGTTAGTCTTAGGATAATTATAGGTAAAAAGGAGAAATGGGATGAGAAAAAATACTGCGAGAAAAAGAAGTTGGTATTTATGCAGAAATGTTTTTCCTAACATTTCCAAAATACCTAAAAAACCAAATGGAAGCAACAAAAGAAAAAAGATAAATGAAAGGAGAAAAAAACGTTCGAAAATTCCTATAAAAAAAGCGCTATGAGGCGGAAACCCTGCATATGCCACGAAAACTGGCCCAGAAATAAATACTCCCAAGAGCACCGCTGCTAAATAATTTTTATCGCGTCGAAATAGATATATACTGCCGAGCATACAGAGAGCAAGTACCGGCAGGGTAAGCTGGATAATAAATTGAGATGCGTACATCTTGAGAAGAACCACGCGCTGCAACAACACTGGCGATTCAAATACACCAGCTGTAAATGTCCCATAATCTTTTCGGAGGAGCAAATGAATAAATGAAGGAATATCATGAACCTGATCCCAATTAATCGGCGGATTATAGGAGGATGCGATCGGCACATATACATATACGGAGAAACCGAGAAGAAAGAAAAAAGCACCCGCTAAAAAAGATTTGTACTGAAAATGTCGGAACTGAAGCTTTTTCCGCTGTGGCCACCACAATAGGAAAAAAGAAGGAATAACTAACACGATTGTCTGATGATGTGTACTGGCTAAGCCGAGAAGAAAGCAGAATAACCAAAACAGTTTCTTACTCCATCTTTCTCGAAGATGCAGTGACACGAAAAATAATGCTATAGCGAAAAAAGCATTTAACATAAAAACTTCTGCAATCTCGCTATAAAACCAGACATAATAAGAAAATGCGACGACAAGAGAGGACAGAAGTGATATGATCACATGCTTCGTTAACTTTAATGTGATGAAGTAGTAGATCAAAACCAGTAAACTTCCCGAAAACGCAGATATAAGTCCTACATTAAACGCGGGGGTTTGACCTAAGGGCATATGGGACAAGATATATCCCAGTAGTGTGAATAATGGATATCCTGGTGCATGAGGAACCCCGAAGACATATGCAGCGCTCACCAAGTCTCCTACGTCCCCACCATATACACTCCGCGAGAGGTTATGAATATATAGCGAGAGTACACACAAAAAAAGAAGGGCAGGCACCAATACCGGTAATTTAGAAGAGGACATCAGAATTTAGAGCGAACACCAGTAGCAGGTAGAGACGCCAGTTGATGCCTCAGAGACACACCCAGCTGTTATAACTCCAGATAAAGTATATCGTGTATTTGGATCTCTCATTTGAGATTTAGAGGTGGGAAGAAAACAAGCAGTAACACCGTTAGTCGAACCACTAACGATAATGCCATTCATAACAGCGGCCACAGTGGTAAATCCTGATTTTAATTCCCCCTCTGTGATAAGAGGCGAGATACATCCCGACATAGCAGCAGCTGAAAGCGCAAGACCTGTCGGAATCGAACCAGCATTACAAGCTGCACTAACAGCAGGATCAGACCAAGGAAGCGAACTATGCGTTGTATAATACCTGATATTTGCGTTTACATATTCTACCGAAGCGTTTTTTAAATTTGCATCATTTGCTTTTTTCAGTTGTTCAAATGGATCGATAGTAGCGATGAGTGCGGATGCTAAAATTCCGAGGATACCGATAACGACCAAAAGTTCGATGAGAGTAAAACCTTTTTCGGAGCTTGAAACTTTAAACTTAAAATTTGAAATTCTTTTTAGCATGGTCGTCATAAAATATTCTCTATAACTTATTGAACCATATACAAAAACCTTTGTCAAGTGCTGACTTTATTATTTACTGAATAGCTGATGTTAGATTATAAATCGGTACGATAATAGAGATGATTAAGAATGCTACTCCAAGACCCAACACGACCATGATAAATGGCTCCATCGCAGTAGTCAATGTCTTAACTTTTTGATTTACTTCTCCTTCAAAGTAGCCTGAGATTTTTGTCATCGATTCATCCAGTTTTCCCGTCTGTTCACCGATTTTAACCGTCTGAATAAGAATGGCAGGAAAAAGAGAATACGCAGACATAGCGTCGCCCACCGATATGCCCTTTTCTACACGTCTTGATACGTTTATGATAGCGTTTTTATATAAAATATTACCCGCCACATCTGATGATTGATTTAATGCTTCCACGACCAAGGTTCCAGTTCCGACAAGTAAGCCAAATGTTCTACTAAATTCTGCCAAAATCGACTCCTTCAAGAGGGGACCAAAGATAGGAATTTTTAACACGAGATCATCCATAACCAGCTTTCCTGATGGAGTCGCATGCCATCTCGTGTAAAGAAAAAATCCGAGAAAAACAGCTCCCAAAACAACTGGCCAAAAATTGATAAAAAAGTTAGACATGCCTACCACGATCAAAGTCGGTAACGGAAGCTCTACGCCCAAATTTTCATATAGAACAGATAGCTGAGGAATAACAAAAATCATCATAACAGACAGGACCAAAATCATACCGATAATAACGATGGTCGGATACATAAGAGCTGACTTAATAGTACCTCTTAGCTTTTCTTCTTTTTCTAAATTATCTGCCAAACGAAGTAATACTTTATCCAGTAAGCCGGATGACTCAGAAGCACGAATGAGCGAGATATAGATAGATGAAAATGTGGATGGATACTTGGCAAGCGCATCAGATAACTGCCTGCCTTCCTCCACATCTGAAATAACACCTGAGACTATCTCACTCATTCGCTCATTGTGAATCTGGTCACGCAAAATAGTAAGAGATTGCATGAGAGTCAAACCAGCGGTTATCATAGAGGCCAACTGTCCAGTAAAAAACACCAGATCGGTGCTCGTCGTCTTGCTTCTGGACAAGTATTTTAAAATTCCTCCCGCTTCTTTCGGTGCGATTTTTATCGGAAGAAACTCACGACGCCTCAAGAATATAGCTGCTTCTTCCTGATCCTTCGCTTCTATTTCTCCGCTAACAGTTTTTCCTTCTTTACTCACCGCTTTGTAAAGTAGCTTCATAGAGATTATCCTACTTTTCTCATTAACTCATCCTGATGCAAGGCATAGGCTTTCGCCGTTTCAAGACTAATAGTGCCCGAAAGAACTAATTGGGCTAGAGACTGCTCCAAACTTATCATGCCGATATCTTGCGAGGTTTGAATAACTGAATCAATAAGATGACTTTTCCCATCTCGAATATTACTCGCTACTGCCGAGGTGCCGAGTAAGATTTCGCATGCCACGACACGACCACCACCAATTTGCGGCAAAAGTCGCTGGGAGATTATCCCCTTCAGTGTAGTAGCGAGCTGATTACGTATCTGTGACTGTTGATGGGCGGGAAACGAGTCAACTATGCGATCTATGCTTTGAGATGCTGAGTTCGTGTGAAGAGTAGACAAAACCAAATGGCCGGTTTCTGCGATAGTAATGGCAGCACCCATGGTTTCTGCATCACGCATTTCGCCAACTAATACTACGTCAGGATCTTCGCGCAGTGCAGAACGCAAAGCCATTTCCCAAGAGTGCGTATCTATTCCCATCTCTCTTTGGGACACGATACTTTTTCCCGGAGGATATGTGTATTCAACCGGATCTTCTATGGTTAGAATATGCGCTGCCTTCGTAAGATTCACTTCATTCACGATTGCAGCGAGAGTAGTAGATTTTCCATGACCAGTAGGCCCACACACCAAAACCAAACCCTGCTTCAACTGAGCAAATGAATGAGCTATCTGTGGCAATTTTAAATCCTCAATGGTTTTGATATTCGGAGTAAGAAAACGAAGCGCTGCAGCAAGTGCTCCTTTTTCATAATATGCGTTTACCCGAAAACGCCCTGAAGCAGAACTCTGACCAAATCCGATAGAGAAGTCCAGTTCCTTATTCGTGATCAATAATTCTTTCAACTCTTTAGATACCAAAGAAAATACCATCGATTCTATCAACTCACTAGTCAAAACAGGAAAGTTGGTCAGATAAGCGAGCTCACCATCGATACGTACTGCAGGAGGAACTCCTACCAAAAGATGTAGATCCGAAGCCTTATTTGTTACTGTTAATTGTAATAATTGCTGGATATCCATATTCGCTCTTGCTCAAATTTGAACTACTCCTGTGCTACCCTGAGCACTTCTTCAATCGTCGTCACACCCGCCAATGCCTTTAAATATCCATCCTGCTTCATGGTAATCATTCCTCCGACTACCGCCTCTTTTTGTATGGTAGCACTATCGGACTTTTGCAATATCAAGTGAGCAATTTTTTCATTTATGGTCAAAACTTCGTAAATACCCATTCTTCCCGTATATCGAGCATTTCCACAATCGAGACACCCTTTTCCACGATATAATTTCATCTCTTTTCCATCTTGAGGAAGATATGGACCTAATTCTTTTTTTATCTCCTCTACTACTTCCGGTGAGGGAACATACGCCTCTCTACAAGTCTGACATACTTTTCGAACAATACGCTGCCCGATAACTCCAGTCATGGTGGAAGCAAGTAAAAAACTTTCTGCACCCAAATCTATAAGACGAGGAAGCGCCCCCGCTGCATCGGACGTATGTAGTGTGGAGAAAACCAAATGACCAGTAAGCGCTGCTTGAAGAGCTAAGTCTCCAGTTTCTTTATCACGAATTTCTCCGACCAGAATAATATTTGGGTCCTGACGCAAAAATGACCTCAGTCCCGAAGCAAAAGTAAGTCCCACTGCAGGATTTATCTGAACCTGATTAACACCAGCAATCTGATATTCGACCGGATCTTCTAACGACATGATATTTACTCGAGTAGTATTTAGCTTCGATAAGAGAGAATAAAGGGTAGTGGTTTTTCCAGATCCAGTAGGTCCACAAACCAAAATAATTCCATGTGGACGCAAACTAGCCGTTTCTAAGTTCTTAAGCGTTGATCCATTAATTCCCAAGTCTTGCAACGTCGGTATTCCTCCAGATTTACGAAGCAAACGCATAACAATCTTCTCACCAAATACAGTAGGAAGAACTGAAATACGCAGATCAACCTCGTCTTTGGCTACTTTAAAGTTAAACCGACCGTCTTGCGGAATCCTGTGTTCATCGATTTTCATCTCGGATAAAATTTTTATACGAGAAACTACTGCCTCCTGTACTGGCTTTGGAAGAGAAAGTCGATCATATAAGATTCCGTCAATTCTATACCGGACTCGAACTCGATCCTCCTGTGGCTCGATATGCACGTCAGACGCACGACTAGAAACAGCATACTCTAGAATAGTCGATACGATTTTGGCGATAGGTGCTTCCTTAATAATCTGAGAGATCTGCGCAATATCAATCGTTTTAACTTCATTAAGTTGCTCTGTTTCTTTTATGGCTTCGCCAACTTCTGTAACGAGCTCCTGTCTATACTGCGTCGCTATAGCCTCTGCGACACTAGAACGCGTGGCGGCAAATGATTTGATAGCAAGCCCTGTTTTCTGCTGAACGAACTGAGTAGCTTCGATATTTGTCGGATTACTCATCGCTACCGAAAGAGTTTTCATCGACTCGTCATATATAAAAGGGATCAGAGAAAAACGCTCAGCTACGGCGCGAGGAACAAAATTCAACGCCTGGGGTGAAAACGTCGTATCGCTTAAAGAAATAAAAGGAATACCTAAAGTCTTAGCACGTGCTTCAGCAAGCTTCTCTTCAGACACATACTTTCCCGACTCCAGAATTGACTCAATTGGCTGATTTGAACTAATACTTTGTAATTTAATCTCTTCATACTGTGCTGGAGTAAGAATATGATCTTCAAATAAAATATCCACGAGAGACTGACTATGATTTACTGGAAGCGTCGAGGGAGTAGGCTGTGATACAGGATCTGGATTTACAGCAGGTGCCACACCAGGTTGTGGTGTAGATAAATCTACAGAAATAGAACCGACGTCTTGTGTTGCGGGCATTAGTTTCATCATAAGGAAAACTAATATATAATGTCAAGGCACGCAAAGCAAAAAACATGCAAAGTCTTATACTGATCTCCAAAGATTCAGACAAAATAAAACTATACCTCGATTCCCTTACTAAGGAGGAGCATATAAGTGTTTTCGATACACAATTTCTTGATCCCGAATCATCACTCGGCATAAGAGACGTACGAGAGTTACAAAATACTGTTTTTCTAAAACCTCTAGAAAGTCCGAAAAAACTTATCATCATAAAAAAAGCCGAAACCGCCACCATAGATGCCCAAAATGCCTTACTGAAACTTCTTGAAGAACCACCACCACATCTCCTTATTGTTCTTGTTACGGAAAATATAGATGCTTTACTTCCCACGGTAAGATCGAGGTGCACGATCGTAACTATAAACGAATCGAAGGAATCCACAAATATAAAACCAGAAGAACTAGACGTGATACTATCCGCCACAACACTGGGAGCAAAACTAAAACTTGCCCAAGACCACGGAAAAACGAAAGAAGAGGCACTACTCTGGCTACACACACTTATCGCTACGACCCGTAGCTCCCTTACTGAGTTCCAAACCAGCCAATCAAGTCAGAAAGTATCTGCATATCTGAAACTTTTAGCATCTCTAAACAAGGCGTATGTTATCTTAAGCTCTACGAATACGTCTCCGCGACTTGTTCTCGAAAACACACTCCTGCAAGGCACAACTGAATATATACGAAAATAGGCAAAGTCGAATAGTACCATGAGATATCAAACAGATTACATCAAGCGTTGACAAGGCTATAAAAGGTTTGGTATGCTGTCTCTCTATGAAAGCCGAGCTAGAAATTGTTCGGACAGCGCCTTATGCCAACTAAAAAACCCTCTTCTACAAGCTCTAAGGCAGACTATTCATCAGATCAAATCCAGGTCCTCGAAGGATTAGAGCCAGTCCGTAAACGCCCCGGTATGTACATCGGCTCCACTGATGTCGTCGGTCTCCATGAATCACTGCGCGAAATTATCGATAACGCCGTAGACGAGGCACTCGCTGGATACGCAAAAAACGTATGGATTTACATAAACGATGATGGAAGTGCCACAGTAGCAGACGATGGACGCGGAATTCCTATCGACATCATGCCCCAATTTAAAAAGTCTGCACTTGAAATCGTTATGACAAAACTTCATGCAGGAGGTAAGTTCGGTGGATCTGCATATAAAGTCTCCGGAGGTCTTCATGGAGTAGGAGCATCGGTAGTAAACGCACTATCTGAATGGATGTGGGTCGAGGTACGACGCGATGGCAAAGTATATAGACAAGAATATTCACGAGGATTGGTTAAGACAGCATTAAAAGAGGGCACCACTTCCAGCATAGAAATAAAAAATACAGAAGGGAAAGTACCTACAGGAACCACCTCATCATTTTTACCAGACAAACAAATCTTTCAAATTACCGAATTTGATTTCGAATTTATAAAAAAAACTATCCGCGAGCGCGCATACCTAGTACCAAATTTGTACTTTCATCTCTACGACCGCAGACATGAATCACCGAAAGAAATTAGTTATTACTTTGAAGGTGGTATTAAAGCACTCGTTGAAAAAATAAATGAGAATAAAGGCCCTCTTCATCGCGCGATATTTATAAAAAAGATGGTGGAAGATGTAGAAGTCGAAGTGGCACTTCAGTACAACGACGGCTATTCAGAAAACGTAGAAAGCTATGTAAACGTTATTAACACGGTAAATGGCGGAACGCATATGACCGGTTTTCGCATGGCCCTAACCCGTGCGATAAATGATTATGGGAAAAAAATCGGCAGCTTTAAGTCAGAAGAAGATTCCATAACGGGAGACGACACGAGAGAGGGTCTCACCGCGGTAGTCTACATAAAAATGCCACAGGATCGGATCCAATTCGAAGGCCAGACGAAGGGAAAACTTGGTAATTCAGAAATCCAACCACTTACTCAGACAGTGGTCAAAGAAGGAATTAGTAACTTCTTTGAAGAAAATCCGAGCGATGCTCGAAGGGTTTTGGAAAAAGTATATTTAGCAGCCAGAGCTAGACTTGCAG
Organism: Candidatus Levybacteria bacterium GW2011_GWA1_37_16; assembly: GCA_943354875.1. Lineage (GTDB taxonomy): Bacteria > Patescibacteriota > Microgenomatia > Levybacterales > UBA12049 > CALRDJ01. Next base: position 19,518 of record CALRDJ010000007.1, read on the forward strand.
CCAAAGCTGCGAAAGAAGCGATACTTCGAAAAGGTGCACTGGAAGGAAGTAGTCTCCCTGGAAAACTCGCAGATTGTCAGGAAAAAGACCCAGCAGTATCAGAATTATATTTAGTCGAAGGAGACTCTGCAGGCGGAAGTGCGAAGCAGGGCCGAGATCGCAAATTCCAAGCTATTCTCCCACTAAAAGGAAAAATTCTAAATACCGAAAGAGCCAGGCTTGATAAAATTATCGAACACGAAGAGGTGAAAAATCTGATCATTGCACTTGGTGCCGGAATAGGGGAGACAGTAAATTTTGATAAACTACGGTATCATCGCATCATTATCATGACTGATGCAGATGTAGACGGACAACACATAGAAACACTTATTTTAACGTTTTTCTTCAGACATTTGCCAGAAATCATAAGAAGAGGATACTTATACGTAGCCCAGCCTCCGCTCTATAAAATCTCTAGCGGAAAAGACAGTCAGTATGCATACTCAGACGATGAAAGAGAAAGTGTCATCAAAACCATGAACACGAAAAAAACAAATCCCGCTATTAATATCCAGCGCTATAAAGGTCTCGGAGAAATGAATCCAGACCAACTATGGGAAACTACTATGAATCCTGTTAATAGAATCTTAAAACAAGTGAATATCGCAGATGCAGAGGATGCAGATGCAGTATTTACCATGCTTATGGGCGATGAAGTCCCGCCGAGAAAACATTTTATTCAAAGCAATGCAAAGCAGGCAAATTTAGATATATAATTAATTTTCTATTCGAAATTAGGAAGAGGGGGTGACTAACAAATTATGGATATAAGTAAATTATCATCAGGAGAAAATCCAGAGAATGGTCAAGTAAACGTATTTATCGAAATCCCAGCAGGATCTTCGGTAAAATATGAGCTCGATAAAGAAAGTGGCATGATCGTCGTGGATAGATTCCTATACACAGAAATGGAATACCCATTCAACTACGGGTTTGTTCCTCATACTGAGTCAGGTGACGGTGACCCACTCGATGTACTAGTTTTAACGAGTAAACCAGTCGTTCCAGGCGTAGTTATCGCTGCGAAAGTTATCGGAATGCTCGAAACTGAAGACGAGAAAGGTCCAGACACGAAAATTATCGCAGTTCCCATGGAAAAAACCAATCCACCATTTGGAAAATATAATGATGTTTCTGAGCTTCCGAAAGATGTTACTGAAAGCATAAAAAACTTTTTCGAACACTATAAAGAAAAAGAACCAGGCAAATGGGTAAAAGTAAGTGGCTGGAAAGGGAGAGAAGACGCGATTACAGCAGTAAAAGAATCAATAAAATAAGGGTTGTCATCCTGGAGCGAAGCGATAGGATCTCAGACCTGCCGGCTGGCAGGGATTCTATCAGTCACTTCGTTCCCTCCAGAATGACGAAGAAATTTTAAACATATGGCAGATATTGGTAAACTATTACAAACAGAAATAACGACAGAAGTTAAGAAAGCGTATTTGGATTACGCTATGTCTGTTATCGTATCTCGCGCACTCCCGGATGTCAGAGACGGACTAAAACCTGTTCATCGCCGTATTCTCTACGCGATGCATGAAATAAATCTTACGCATAGTGCGAAATATTCCAAGAGTGCGAAAATCGTCGGAGAAGTCATGGGAAAATACCACCCTCATGGAGACATTCCTATCTATGACTCACTCGTCCGCATGGCTCAAAATTTTTCTATGCGATATCCCCTCATCGATGGTCAGGGGAACTTCGGATCCATGGACGGAGATCCACCAGCACACATGCGCTATACCGAAGCCAGAATGGCAGCCATTACTGCCGAGATGCTCACAGACTTAGATAAAGAAACAGTTGCGTACGTAAGCAACTTCGACGCTACGCTGAAAGAACCCGTATTCCTTCCGGCAAAATTACCCAACCTTCTCCTTATGGGGTCTGAGGGTATCGCAGTCGGTATGGCCACGAAAATTCCTCCTCACAATCTCGGTGAGGTAATCGATGCAGTGGTATTTATGCTAAGCAGGGTTAACATCGACACGAAGGACTCCAAAGTCACTACTGATGTCACCGTAGACGAATTACTCGAACACATAAAAGGCCCTGATTTTCCTACCGCCGGTGCCATTTACGATATTTCAGAAATTAAAAACCTGTATGCGACTGGACGCGGAAAAATAATTATTAGAGGAAAAGCTGACATCGAAGAAATTGGTCAAGGAAAATCAGCCATTATTATCACCGAACTACCGTACCAAGTAAATAAAGCATTACTCGTAGCGCGTATCGCAGACCTAGCAAAAGAAAAAAAGATCGAAGGCATTACAGATTTACGTGACGAATCAGACAGACAAGGCACCCGAGTAGTAGTAGAACTCAAACGTGATGCGGTACCGAAGAAAATATTAAATAATTTATTCAAACAAACAAGCCTCCAAACCATTTTCTCGGCCAACGTCGTCGCGCTCGTAGATGGAACACCCCAAACTCTAAATTTAAAGTCTATTTTAGAAGAGTACATAAAACATAGATATCTCGTCATTAAAAAACGTTCAGAGTTTGAACTCAGACAAGCCCAGGCACGACTTCATATCCTCGAAGGACTGAAAATAGCAGTAGACCATATCGACGCAGTGATAAAGACCATTCGTGAATCAAAAACCCAGGACGAAGCAAAGCAAAACCTTATGACGAAATTCAAACTGTCTGAAATTCAAGCAGTAGCTATCCTAGACTTACAACTGCGTCGCCTCGCAGCACTCGAACGACAAAAGATTGAAGATGAATACAAAACAGTTAAGGAACTTATCGAATACTTACTGGATCTTCTCGGTCATTCAGAAAAAATTATTCCTATTATAAAAGAAGAGCTGGCAAAGTTAAAAGAAAAGTATGCTGATCCCAGAAGAACGAAAGTGTATAAGAGCAAGGTCGGGGAATTCTCAGACGAAGACCTTATCCCAAATGAACCCACCGTTATCACGCTTACGACCACGGGGTATATAAAACGTCAATCTCTCGGTAGCTTCAAAACTCAACATCGTGGAGGAAAAGGAATCAAAGGCATGACGACTAAAGATGAGGATACCATAGGTCACATCAGATATGCCGAAACACATGCCAACCTCTTATTCTTCACCAATCGTGGAAAAGTATATCAGCTGAAAGCGTACGAAATCAGTGAGTCCCAAAGAACGAGTAAAGGAACTGCTATCGTAAACCTGCTAAATATAGAGCAGGGAGAAAAAGTGGAATCTTTCATCGTATACAAGAAGGAACAAAAAAACGGCTTTGTATTCTTAACTACGAGAAATGGAACAGTAAAAAAATCCCCCCTAGCTGAATTTGATAACATTAGAAAAAGTGGAATCGTAGCCATAAAATTAGATAAAAATGATGAGCTTGTATGGAGCAACTTCAGTAATGGTGATGATGATATCCTAATAGTCAGTAAGATTGGAAAGGCAATTCGTTTCTCAGAAAAAGAAGTTCGTCCACTCGGCAGAAGCACCATGGGAGTACGAGGAATAAAACTTACCCCAGATGATGAGGTCATCAGTATGGATGTTATTTTCAAAGGCGACAATCCGGATCTCTTGACCATTATGGAAAAAGGACTAGGAAAAAAGACATCAGTAGGTCAATTCAGAGGGCAAACCAGAGGAGGACAGGGAGTGAAAGTAGCAAATGTTAGTACGAAAACCGGAAAAGTGATGATCGCCCAACTGATTCCACCTGCCTGTATCGACGTCATCATTACATCGAAAAAAGGGCTCATCGTAAAGCTGGAACTCTCAGGAGTACCGAAGCTTTCCAGAGCTACACAGGGCGTAATCCTTATGCGATTTTCTAATCCTGCAGACTCAGTAGCAGCAGCTACCTGTATCGAAGGCATTTAACCATCTCTCGTGTCATCCCGAATTTAGTTCGGGATCTACTTCTGTCTCGACACAGGGAGATGCTGAAATGAATTCAGCATGACAAACACATGAGAGTAGATGGCAAAGAAATTGCACGAGTAATATTAGAACAGCTCAAACAAAAAGTAAGTGAGTTAAAAGCTTCTCCTCATCTCGTCGTAATATTAGTGGGGAATGATCCTGCATCTGCTGCGTATGTACGCCAAAAAGAACTGAAAGCAAACCTAATTGGCATACAGGCTACTGTCCACAGACTACCACAAAATGTCAGCCAAACCGAACTCCTCATGACAATCAAGCAGTTTAATGATGACTCAGGAGTTCACGGTCTTATCGTCCAAAGACCATTACCGAAAGCTATTGACGAAGCTCTCATAGATGCCGCTGTTTCACCAGAAAAAGACATCGATTCATTTCGCGATGATTCACCATACGATATGCCTTTGGCATTGGCCGTATTTAAAATATTAGAAAAAGTTTTTAAAGAGAGTGAGGGGACACAGGAGACAAATGCATCTCCCTCTGTCTCTTCTGTCTCCTATGACTCCTTTATTACCTGGCTTAAGACCAAAAACATTGTCGTTATGGGAAAAGGACAGACTGGCGGAGGACCCACCATAGCCTTACTACAAAAAAAAGGGATAAATCCTACCGTAGTAGATAGTAAAACGACCAACCCCAGCGAGATTACCAAAACTGCAGATATTCTTATCTGCGCAGTCGGTAAGTCAAACGTCGTGAATGCTGAAATGATCAAACCAGGTGCTATCTTACTCGCTGTAGGCATGCACAGAGGAGAAGACGAAAAACTCCATGGAGATTATGAGGAAGAGGACATTAAAGATATCGCATCATACTATACGCCGATTCCCGGAGGAGTCGGGCCAGTGAATGTAGCTATGCTGCTCCAAAACCTCGTCTCCTCAGCACAGAAAATTCAAGTTGCGGGTTGACAGGGGAACCCGGCTTTGATAGAGTTAAATCCCAGAGGGAAGCTTTTACCACATAAGGAGAGCGACCGAGAACTCTGGTTTTTTTATGGCTAAAATAAGCGACACCGCGATAAACGGCCACTTTACAGGGAAGGATATCTTGTCGCTCGATCAATTCTCTCCATCAGACATACAGCTCCTCTTTAAACACGTTTCTGACATGGCTAAAATTGCCAAAAACGCAAAAGCATCAGATCTACTAAAAGGAAACATCGTAACACTTATTTTCTATGAACCATCAAGTCGCACATTTGGTAGTTTTTCTGCATCAGTGAAACAACTTGGTGGACAAACAGTTGAGATCCAAAACCCACAGAGTTTTTCCTCTGTTTCTAAAGGAGAGACACTGGAAGACACTATGAGAGTGTTCGAGGCATACTGCGATGCGATTGTCATCAGACATCCTGTACAAGGAACTGCAGAAAAAGCAGCAGCAGCATGTACTGCCGTCCCCATTATTAATGCTGGGGATGGAGTCGGAGAACACCCGACTCAGGCACTTCTGGATCTTTACACTATCTATGAAAAACATGGTCGCTTGGATAACCTGACAGGACTCGCAGCAGGAGATATACTAAATGGCAGAACCGTTCACTCGCTCATAAAAGGACTTAGCCTATATGAGGGCAACACATTGTATCTCTTATCCCCAGAGCAGCTCCGGCTTTCGAAAACTGACTACGATAAATTTTCAAAAAAAGGAATCAAACTTATAGAAATCTCAAACGAAAACGAAATTCCAAAAGACTGCGACTTCTGGTACTGGACGCGTGTCCAAAAAGAACGATTTACCGACATGCAGGAATATGAATCAGTAAAAAATAAATTTATAATTACACCAAAATTACTAGCCGAATATGGAAATGAAAACCTTATCATCATGCATCCACTACCTCGAGTAGGAGAAATCGAAACCACTATAGACGACGACGATCGAGCAGTATATTTAAAATCTCAAATTCGAAACGGCATGTATGTACGCATGGCACTGGTGGCATTAGTGTTAGGAAGATTATAATCATCCACGTTGTCATTCCGAACTCGTTTCGGAATCTCCCTAGTAATCGAGCAGGAGATCCTGAATTTATTTCAGGATGACACGAAATAAGGGATGATTTTTTATAACTATGACAGGTAAACTTATTTTAGAAGATAAAACAATCATAGAGGGTATTTCCTTTGGAGCAACTACATCTATCGCTGGAGAGGTAGTTTTCTCAACTGGCATGACCGGATATCCTGAGACTATGACCGATCCATCTTTCGCAGGGCAAATTCTTATTTTCACCTATCCTATTATCGGTAATTATGGAATCCCAGATAAAAAATATTGGGAGTCTGAAAAAATCCAAACCACAGGCATCATCGTATCCCAATACATTGACACCCCCTCTCACTCCGAACTAAAACAGACACTCGCCAAATGGCTAAAATCCGAAAATATTCCAGCCTTAGAAATTCCTGACACGAGACATCTCACGAAAATTTTGCGAGAAAAAGGTACGATGCTTGGAAAAATCATCGTAGATGACCCTGAGCAAAGTCGAAAGGTTGACTTTGACTTTTATGATCCAAATCTCGAAAACCTCGTCGCCCGAGTATCAACGAAGAAAATTATTCATGAAGGAGAAGGAGAGAAAACCATTGTGTTAATAGACTGCGGAGCCAAAGAAAATATTAATCGCTGTCTCATAAATAGGGGAGTCAAGGTAATCACAGTACCATGGAATGCTGATCTATTTACCGATAAGAGAATAGGAAAATTTGATGCAATTGTTATCTCCAACGGCCCTGGTGATCCGAAAATGGCGAAAGAAACCATCGCCACAGTTCGAAAAGCTATAGAGAAAAAAATCCCAATCCTCGGTGTATGCCTCGGCAACCAGATACTCGCACTTGCAGCAGGTGGGGATACGTATAAACTAAAGTTTGGTCACAGAAGTCAAAATCAACCCTGCACACTCGTCGGTACGAAACGTTGTTATATAACGACGCAAAATCATGGTTTTGCAGTATCGGATAAACTACCGAAGGATTTTAACACATGGTTTGTAAATGCAAATGATGGATCGAACGAAGGAATCATCCATACATCTCTTCCCATTATGTCTGTCCAATTTCATCCTGAAGCCACCCCAGGACCTGTCGACACTGAATGGATATTTGACTATTTCTTGGAGAAATTTTCCTAATGTCATCCTGAACGGAGTGAAGGATCTTAGTAGATTCTTCGTTTCACTCAGAATGACATACCAACAATATGAAAACACCAAAAAAAGTATTAGTTCTAGGATCTGGAGCGCTGAAAATCGGCGAAGCAGGGGAATTTGACTACTCCGGATCTCAAGCCATCAAGGCATTAAAGGAGGAAGGTATAAAAACTGTGCTAGTCAACCCCAACATCGCGACTATTCAAACCTCTAAATTTCTCGCTGATACCGTATACTTTCTACCAGTAAATGATTTTTTCGTCGAAAAAGTCATCGAAAAAGAAAAGCCAGATGCTATTTTTCTCTCATTTGGTGGACAAACAGCGCTGAATTGCGGTATTCAATTACATAAAAAAGGCATTCTTAAAAAACACAATGTCGAAATCCTCGGAACCCCTATGTCAGCCATCATGCTCACTGAGGATCGCCAAGCCTTTGCCAAGCATCTTAACTCCATAAACATCCCAACCCCCATAAGCGAAACAGCCGCGAACACCACAGAAGCCTTAGTGATAGCAAAGAACTTAGGATATCCTGTTATGGTGCGAGCAGGATTTGCACTCGGAGGACAGGGATCAGGAATCGCTAAAAATGAAGAAGAACTGAAAAGTCTCGCAGATAAAGCGTTTTCATTTGTATCTCAACTACTTGTGGAGCAATACCTACATCACTTTAAGGAAGTGGAGTATGAGGTGGTACGCGATAAAGATGATAATTGCATCACGGTCTGTAATATGGAAAACATGGACCCACTCGGTATTCATACCGGTGAATCTATCGTTATAGCACCGAGCCAAACGCTCAATAACTTTGAATATCATTCTCTTCGCGCAGCATCTATAAAAATCGTGAGAAGCCTTGGCATAGTAGGCGAGTGCAATGTTCAATACGCACTCAATCCTCATCCAAAAACCGGCCGCATCGATTACTTCGTTATCGAGGTAAACGCACGGCTTTCCAGAAGCTCTGCCCTCGCATCAAAAGCCACCGGCTATCCACTAGCCTATGTCGCAGCGAAATTAGCTCTTGAAAAAAATCTCACTGAAATAAAAAACAAAGTCACCCAAGTAACCCAATCTTGCTTCGAACCAGCTCTGGATTACATCGTGGTGAAGATTCCTCGCTGGGATATAGAAAAATTCAAAGGTGCAGACGAAGTTATCGGCAGTAGCATGAAATCCGTGGGAGAAGTTATGGGCATCGGACGAACATTTGAGGAAGCATACCAAAAAGCTATCCGCATGCTGGATCTGGATTTTGAAGGAGCTACGAGCGAACGCATACTAAAACCAGGAGAATCGGTCGTTTCAAGACTCACTACGCCTACGCCGAAAAGAATGTTTGCAGTAGCACGTGCACTCCATGAAAAAATGCCGATTAAAAAAATCTACTCCCTGACCGGCATTGATCCATGGTTTCTGAGTAGAATCAAAGACATTGTTGATGCAGAAAGAACCATAAAAGGAAAAAAACTTTCAGATATCACAAAGGACAAGATGCTTACGCTTAAAAAACTCGGATTTTCTGACAAACGCATCGGACAAATGATCGGAGTCGTAGGACTGGATGTTCGGAAAAAAAGAAAAGAGTGGGGGATTATTCCATCTGTTTTTCAAATCGATACCCTCGCAGGAGAATTTCCAGCCAAAACTAATTATTTATATACCACCTACCATGGCGCTCACAACGATGTAAACCCGACGGGGAAAAATGGCGTTATCGTACTGGGATCTGGTCCATATCGTATTGGGTCCTCTGTGGAATTTGACTGGACTAGCGTGAATACTGTCCTAGGACTTAAAAAATATGGAAAGGAAAGCATTATCATCAACTGTAATCCCGAAACAGTCTCCACCGATTACGACGTCTCTGACAGATTGTACTTTGAGGAGCTTACCTTTGAACGAATTGCAGATATTTACGAATTTGAAAATCCATTTGGAGTTATCGTATCAGTGGGAGGACAGACACCGAATAACCGCGCCCAATCGCTAAACGCATATGGTTGTCACATCCTGGGGACTCATCCTGATGACATAGACAGAGCAGAAAACAGAAGCAAGTTCAGCAAGCTACTTGACACACTAGAGATAGACCAACCAGCATGGAGTAAATTCTCCACGATTAAAGAAGCACTAAGATTCTGCAAAGAAGTAGGTTTTCCAGTACTGGTGCGCCCTTCATATGTACTCTCAGGAACAAGTATGAGCCTCTGTTATTCTGCGGATGAGCTAGGAAGATTTTTAAAGCAAATAGCCCATATCTCCAAAGAATATCCCATCACGGTATCGAAATTTATCGAAGATGCTAAGGAAATAGAACTTGATGCGGTAGCACAAAACGGAGAAGTGAAAGCGTTTGTTATCGCCGAACATGTAGAAAACGCTGGGGTTCACTCAGGTGATGCTACCATAATTCTTCCAGCACAAAAGATTTATGTAGAAACAGAAAAAAAGATAGAAGATATCGCGCGAAAATTAGCTAAATCACTTTCCATCTCAGGACCATTCAACATCCAGTTCTTGGCTAAAAATAATAATGTTTCGGTCATAGAAATAAATCTACGGGCATCCAGAACCTTACCATTTATCTCCAAAGTTACTGATATAGACTTCAGTGCCCTCATCGTCAACGCATTTTTTGGTCAACAAAAAGAAACTATAGCCATCAAACCACTGAATTACGTTGCGGCCAAGGTGCCACAATTCTCCTTCGCTAGGCTGACCGGCGCAGATCCCATGTTGCATGTAGAAATGGCATCAACCGGGGAAGTTGGATGCTTTGGAAATAATTTAGAAGAAGCATTTTTAATCGGAGAGCTTTCAGTGGGAGGTAAAATTCCTAAAAAGGGAGTATTTATAAGTCTGGGCGGAGATGAGAATAAAATACGCTTTTTGGAAAGCGTACGACTTCTTATAAAACTCGGTCATGCACTATACGCGACGGAGAAAACTGCTACATTTTTATCGAAAAACGATATTTCATCTATACGTCTTCATAAAATTCATGAAGGAAAAACACCAACAATCCTTGAAGCATTTAACAGTGGTGACATCGACCTGGCAGTAAATATCCCCGAAGAACAAAGTAAAAAAGCAATCGGAGATGGGTATGCCATGCGAAGATCAGCCATAGATCATAACATTCTTCTGTTCACTGATTTAAAGAAAGCAGAATTATTCATAAAAGCCATCAGCGAGAAAAAACTAGAAACTCTCCCCATAAAATCCTGGAACGAATACCTTTCTTCGTAGCCCCAAAAAGAGCCTACCAGTTGTTATCTGAGGCAAAATCTGATACTATCAGATAGTTCCCTCCGAAAGCACCGGGGGGTTTTGTCAATTATGACTGGTATCCGAAACGTCGCCATTATCGCCCACGTAGACCATGGAAAAACCACCTTGGTCGATGCACTATTGCGTCAATCGAAAACAAAGCTTACGAAAGAGACGGAAGGAACTGATCTCATCATGGATAGTAATGAGCTCGAAAAAGAACGAGGAATTACTATTTTTTCGAAAAATGCTTCGGTACGCTTCAACGAAACAAAAATCAACATCATCGATACCCCGGGCCATGCAGATTTCGGCGGGGAAGTAGAGCGCGTTCTTACCATGGCTGATGGCTGCCTACTTCTCATAGATGCCAAGGAAGGTCCTATGCCTCAAACACGTTTCGTACTCAAGCAAGCCTTAAAGATGAAGCACAAGATCATAGTCGTAATAAATAAGATTGATCGACCTGATGCACGAATCGATCACGTACTAAATAAAACATTTGACTTATTCATAGAGCTTGGTGCTGATGACGAAACTGCATACTTCCCAACAATATACGCATCAGGAAAAAACGGCCTCGCAGGCTTAGAGCCAGATATAACCAAAATGACCGATATTACCCCCATTTTCGATGCGATCCTGCAACACATCCCAACTCCTGCAGTAGATGCGACAAAACCTCTACAAATGCTTGCCACCACCCTAGCTATAGACACCCATAAAGGTCGCATCGCTACCGGAAGAATCTACAACGGAACTATAAAAGCGAATCAAGAAGTTATTCGCATTAGTCGCGAAGGAGTCCAAACAAAATATCGACTTACTTCACTGATGACATTTGAGGGCCTAGGAAAAACAGATGCTATTGAAGTACCGGCAGGTGACCTCGTCGCTATCACTGGTATTCCTGATATCACAATCGGAGAAACTATAGCAGACATCGATAGTCCCGTCGCATTACCGCTCTTGGCCATCGAAGAACCGACGATAAAAATGACTTTTATGGTAAACAACAGTCCATTCGCAGGAAAAGAAGGACAATTTAAAACTTCCCGCCAAATCCGTGAACGACTTTATAAAGAACTTGAAACCGATATGGCACTCCGTGTGGAAGATGGAACCAGTGGCGATTGGATCGTCTCAGGACGCGGAGAACTACATTTGGCAATTTTCATAGAACGTATGCGCCGAGAAGGATATGAATTCCAAGTAGCGAGACCTCAGGTTATCGATAGAACAATTGATGGAAAAAAGATGACTCCATATGAACGGATTTTTATAGAGGTACCTGATGAAATTGCTGGAATAGTTATGCAAAAAATGGGTACTCGCCGAGGACAACTTCAGGACATGAAATCGGACAATGGCATAACATACCTAGAATTTATCATTGCGACGAAAGACTTTTTCGGATACAGAAGCGAATTCGTTACTGATACCAGAGGCCTAGGTATCATAAATACCAACTTCTTTGAATACCAACCAGATAGCGGAGGAAGCATGCAAAGAGAACGAGGATCACTGGTCGCACATGAAAGTGGCGTATCTACAGCATATGGAATAGTAAATATCCAAGACAGAGGAACGCTTTTTATAGGTCCTGCTACGCAGGTATACAAAGGTCAGGTAGTTGGACAAAACACTAGAGCCGAAGACATGGGGGTAAATGTATGCAAGACAAAACAACTTTCCAACATGAGATCGAAGGGCGATGGAGGAATGGAACATATCAATACACCGAAAAATACAGGACTTGAAGATGCACTCGAATATATCGGAGACGATGAATTAGTTGAAGTAACACCGCTGACCATCAGGATTCGTAAAAGAATTCTAGACGAATCAGAATTTAAACGCCTCCGCTCTCAAGGTCTCGTGTAATACCGTTAATCAGTACACAAACTTCTACTTTTTGCTATAATGCTTCATAGAAATGGTTGCTAAAAATACTACTACAATTCCTCCCGCATATGAAATTCTCTCAACCGATGTTCTTATTATTGGTGCAGGGGGCGCAGGACTTAGAGCAGCCATTGAGGCCCACAACAGCGGTGCCAAAGTGCTCATCATCACGAAAGAATATATGGGCGGAGCCCACACCAGCATGGCCATGGGAGGAATAAATGTAGCAATTAAAAAACCAGCAACTCCGAAACAGCACTATTCAGACACCATAAATGGCGGGTGGTTTATAAACAACTATAAAATGGTCGACATCTTCACGAAGGAAATGCCCGAACGTATCTATGATCTGGAAAGATATGGCGTGAAGTTTGA
>CALRDJ010000008.1 GCA_943354875.1 Candidatus Levybacteria bacterium GW2011_GWA1_37_16
TAAAAGAAACAACTGTAGTAAATATTGACAACAAGCCAGATAATCAAGGATTTGGAGATCTCGTATTTGTATCTCCAAGATTCTCCTCAGTATCGGAGCAAGTAGCAGACATACTGACATACACCCAGTTTCCGATTGACGTCGACATAGCCCAGAATCTTTTGTCAGGTATCGTATATGGAACTGAAAACTTCCAAAGCCCTACTACCAGTTTTGTAGCACTGGAGGCAGCAGCAGCACTTATGAAAAAAGGTGCTCGCCGTGAGGTAGTTCGTTCAAGTAAAGCGCCAGTTATGCATGTGCAAGACGATGAATACGATGAAGCATTTATGCAGGCAGTAGCAGCTACGCCAGCGCCTATATCCCGACAGCGTTCCCAGCAGAGTAATGCAAGACCTGCGAGTAATCAAGGCCTAGGGTATCAAGATCAGAGTCAGGTTTTGCCTCAGGCACCTAAAGTTTCGCAATCTCGTCCAGTGGTTTCTCAGGCAGATGATGATAAAAATCCTCCAGAGGATTGGCTCGCCCCAAAAGTATATAGAGGGTCTACGAACTTAAGTTAATTACTGCTTTGTGCTCCACTTCGGTTATTCAAATGATATGTGTTGATAATTAGGTTTGATTGTGTTATAATTTGACAATCAAATTTAGTTTTGAATTAGATTTTAGGTTAAATTTCTATGCCACTTTCTACAACGGCTAAGCAACAAATTATTAAAGAGTACCAGACTGTAGATGGAGATACTGGTAGTCCCGAAGTACAGATCGCACTTTTAACTAAGAGAATCGATCGACTTACTGAGCACTTAAAATCACATATTCATGACATGAGGAGTCGAAGAGGACTTCTTTCTATGATCGCAAAGCGAAGACGATTGGTCAATTTTTTAACGAAAACTGATAAAACCAGAGCGTCAGACATTTTGAAGAGAATAGAAACGAAGAACTAGCCCACTGCGCCTCGTTCTCAGATAATGTATACTATATATAAATGAAAAAACATTCAGCTTCTTTAGAATTAGCAGGAAAAACGATAACCTTTGAAACTGGTAGTCTTGCACAGCAAGCAACCTCATCTATTCTCGCGCGTACCGGAGACACCATGGTGCTTGTTACGATAGTTGCAGGAAAAAATCGAGAAGATCTTGGTTACTTTCCTCTTTCTGTCGAATACGTAGAGCGTCTCTATGCAGGCGGACGTATTAAGGGAAGCAGATGGGTAAAACGTGAAGGTCGTCCTTCAGATGATGCAGTACTTACCGCTCGATTAATTGATCGTTCAATTCGTCCTCTTTTCCCAAAAGAATACAAAAATGAAGTCCAGATAGTTATTACCGTTTTGTCAGTCGATGGAGAAAACGAAGCAGATGTGCTCGCAATTAATGCAGTATCTGCAGCCTTGCATATTTCCAAAATTCCATGGAAGGGACCTATTGGAAGTGTTCGCATGGGATATGTTGCGGATAAAGAAACAGGAGTTAAGGGTTTTGTAGTCAATCCTAAGAGTTCAGAAATTGCATTGGCAGAAATGGATCTCGTAGTATCTCAAACCAGAGGTTTATCTCATATGGTAGAAGCAGGAGCCCTGCAGGCACCTGAAGAGATAGCGCTTGAATCTATTGATAGAGCGCATGCAGAAACAGCTAAGATTATGGATTTCATCGAAGCATTTGCAAAAGAGTGTGGCGATGAAAAACAAAAAGTGGAGCCAGATACTGCTCTCAATGAGATGGCAGCTTTTATCGAAAAATCATATAAAGAGCAAATTGCAGCCATGATTTTGGCTCGAGCTACGAAAGAAGGCGGAGAATCTGAGGGAGACAAGCTTATAGCCACCATTTACGAAGACGCTAAAATTCAGGATCCGGAAGCCTCGGTAGACAAGAAATTAATTGCAAAAGCAGTAGAAAAAGTATTTTTCAAACTTATCCGCGATGATATTTTGAAAAAAGGAAAAAGACCAGACGGTCGTAAAGCTGATGAAATCAGACCTATTAGCGGGCAGGCAGCAGTATTGCCTCGTGTTCATGGTTCTGCTATTTTTCAGCGTGGTACGACTCAGGCACTAAGTGTTGCGACACTAGGATCTCCTCGCATGGAGCAGCTTATCGAATCTGCAGAGGGTGAAGAATCCAAGCGATATATCCACCATTATTCCATGCCACCATATTCAGTTGGAGAAACTGGTCGTATGGGTACGCCAAGTCGTCGAGAGATTGGTCATGGAGCATTGGCAGAACGTGCGCTTCTCGGTGTTATTCCAAAGCAAGAAGTATTTCCATACACTATTAGAGTTGTTTCAGAAGTACTTTCTTCAAATGGATCGACGTCCATGGCTTCTACCTGTGGATCAACACTCGCACTTATGGATGCAGGCGTACCTATTTTAAGTCCAGTTTCTGGAATTGCTATGGGAATGGTTACTGATGGAGAGAAGACGGTAATTCTTTCAGACATTATCGGTCTTGAAGATTTTTCTGGAGACATGGATTTTAAAGTAGCAGGTACGACTAATGGTATGACTGCTATTCAGCTGGATGTAAAAATTGCAGGACTTACCGTAGAGCAAATTAAGGAAATCTTCGTACGAGCAAAAGCAGGACGTATGCATATTCTTGAAAGAATGCTTACTGTTTTATCAAAGCCTAACGCTCACGTTTCTACGTATGCTCCAAAGATTGAAATGATTAAAATCCCTGTTGAAAAAATAGGAGAAGTAATCGGTCCGGGCGGAAGAGTAATTAAGAATATTATAGCTACCACTGGTGCTCAGGTAGATGTAGAAGACGATGGATCCATCAGTATCTCTGGGACATCTGAAGAGGGTGTAGCAAAAGCTGTAGAGTGGATTCAGAGCTTAACGCGCGAAGTAACTCCGAATGAAGAATTTGAGGGAGAAGTAAAGCGCATATTGCCATTTGGTGCATTTGTCGAAATCTTACCAGGAAAAGAAGGTATGGTTCATGTCTCTCAAATGACCACAGGATTTGTAAAAGATCCAAACGATATAGTGCAGATTGGTCAGAAAGTGAAAGTACGAGTTCAGGAGATTGACGATCAGGGCCGCATAAACCTTTCCATGTTGTTCGGTGAAGATGCGAACAAGCCACGTGAACAGCGAAGTGCACCACGTCCAATGGCTCCTGTTGGGCACGTTGATCGACCTGTAATGCAGCCCGCCGCTGTGGCTCCAGTAATGCCTGTGCGTCCTGCATCTCCTATGCCAGCAGTAAGCGAACATCCACTCTCGTTACAATTTAAAAGAGAGCGTTCAGCTGTTCGTCCAGGAGGAAGACCAGCATCACGATTTGGTGCTCGTCGAAGTAGTGGACCACGTACTGGTGGGCCAGCCTCTTCCACGACTGGAACTCGTTTCCGCAAAACACACTATTAAATCCTAGATACTAAGAATTTGAATCTCTCTATCCCCATTGTGATATTATTATTTTATGGATCCTAATCTGCCAATAGGTACCTCTGTGCCGTTAGAACCGAAATTACCCGAATCTTCATCATCTGTTGTCGTACCTCAGGTTTCTGGTGGTCAAAGCTCTCCAGATCAGCTGAAAAAGTTAGGTGAAAAAATCGAAAGCTCAAAAGTTCCGCCTGAATTAAAGCAAAATCTGACTGAGCGATTAGAGCGGTTAATGCTTATGCGTTCATCCACGGGCTTTGGTAACTCAAACTACATACTTGAATACGAAAGTACTGCTTCATATGTGAAGTGGGTTACTGAATTGCCGTGGGAAACTCGCACCCAGGATTCGCTGGATTTAGTTGCTGCTCAAAAGATATTAGACAAAAATCATTATGGGTTGGTATCGGTGAAAAATAGAATCTTGGAATATCTATCTGCAATTATCCTTAATATGAAAAATAACCAGACTGATCACGTTCTCAGAGCGCCAATTCTTTGTCTCGTAGGTCTGGCTGGTACTGGAAAAACAACTCTCGCGTCGTCGATAGCCGAAAGTCTTGGTCGTAAGTTTGAGCGTATTCCGTTTGGTGGTATGGGTGATGCTCGTGCACTTCGAGGACAATCTCGTGCATTTCCTGACGCAGAGCCAGGACTCATAATTAAAAAATTAGTACACGCGATGAGTAGGAATTCAGTTATTCTTCTGGACGAATTGGATCGCGTATCAGATTCTGCGCGTGGAGACATTATGGGAGTTTTGGTGGAATTGCTTGATCCTGAACAAAATAAATTTTTTTCAGATCACTATATAGATTATCCGTTTAATCTATCTGAAGTATTATTTATTTCAACCTCAAATAACACGACGAATATCTCTACAGCTGTTTTAGATCGTCTTGAAGTTATTCAGATGCCTTCATACTCTGACGAAGAAAAAACTGTTATAGCAAAAAGCTATCTGTTTCCCAAAGTGCGTGTCGCTACAGGACTTTCTGAGCAGCAGATAGGTATCGCTGAGGATGTATGGCCTCAAGTTATACGTCCTTTGGGATTTGATTCTGGTATTCGAAGTCTCGAGCGAACCATAGAGGGGGTTTGTCGAAAAGTAGCTAGGCAAATAGTTGAGGGGAAAGTGCAGACAGTGCAGATTACCAATCTCAACCTAAAAGAATTTCTCGCAACGTGGTAGAATACAACATATGAATGACACACTATCTATAATTCCGCTTGGTGGAGCGGGGGATGTAACCAAGAACATGTACGTCTATGAATACAAAGACGAAATTTTTATCGTTGATTGTGGACTTGGATTCGCTGACGAGACCATGCTTGGAGTAGATCTTTTACTGCCTGATGTTTCTTATATTTTAGATCAGGTTTCGAAGGGAAAGCGAATTGTTGGCATGGCGATATCTCATGGTCATGAGGATCACATGGGTGCTTTACCCTATCTACTCCCGCAGCTACCTGAAGGATTTCCTATTTATGCGTCCCCGCTTACCGCTGCCATGGCAAATAATAAATTAACAGAATATACACTTGGCAATCGAATTACGCCAGTTGAGTTTGATGCTCCTGAGCAGCAAGTCGGAAGCTTTAGTTTGTCTTTTATTCGTGTTACTCACTCAGTGCCAGACACGGCACATATTTTTATAAAAACACCAGTAGGGAATATTTATCATGGCAGTGATTTCAAATTTGATCGAACTCCATATGATGGGAAAGAGACGGAGTTTGAAAAAATTAAATCGCTTTCATCGCAGGGAGTTTTGTGTTTGCTGTCAGATTGTCTTGGGGTTGAACGCGAGGGTGTAAATAAATCAGAATCAGAACTAACTCCTCATTTTAGAGAAGCACTTCGTACTTGTAGTGGAAAACTGGTAGTCACGACGTATTCTTCCAATATCGCCCGTATAAATCAAGTGTTGGATATAGCAAAAGAGTTTAATCGAAAAGTGTGTTTCGTCGGTAAATCACTTATAAAGACAAAAGACGTGGCGCAAAAACTTGGGTATATAAAAATTCCTCAAGGGTTTGAAGTAGAGATTGAGGAGCTGAAGAGATATAAGGATTCAGAGATGGTACTTATCGTCGCCGGAACACAGGGGCAGGGGAATTCTGCATTATCTAGGATTGCTAATTCAGAGCACCGAGAGATATCACTAAACGCTGAAGATTTGGTTATCTTCTCTTCTGATCCAATTCCAGGAAATGAAGTAGCTGTGTATGGCGTCATAGACCAGTTGGCTAAGCAAGAGGTTGCAGCTCTTTACTCACCAGCGACTCGAGATTTTCATGTATCAGGTCATGGCGCAGCAGGTGAGCTTGGTGAGCTTATAGACTTGGTGAAACCACAATTTATGCTTCCTATCGGTGGATCATTCCGTCATATGTTTGGCTATAGAAAGATGGCTATGAAAAAAGGATATGGAAAAGAAAAAATACTACTTTGGGAAGATGGGCATGAGGTTATATTGTCTCCAGGTCAAGCACGATTTGGTCGTACGATTCCAGTGAAGGCAGTATATGTAGATGAGGTTGGAGACGAAGTGGAGCAGTTTGTGCTCAGAGATCGACAGAAATTATCAGAGGGTGGAATAGTCATTATCATGGCAGAAGTGGATTCGAATACCGGCCAGCTCGTAGCGCCGCCAGATGTAATCATGCGAGGATTTCCAGCGCCAGCAGATAAGCGATTAGTGAGTAAGATTAATAGTGAAATTTCCAAAACATTAGGTTTTCGAAGAGGAAGAGTAGTTAATTGGGTTCATATCAGAAAAACAGTTGGTGAGGTGGCAGAAAAAGCTATCTTTAGAACTCTTAGGCGCCGTCCTCTTGTTCTTCCGGTCGTGCTTGAAGTTTGATAGCCTCGTGTCTTGTACTCTGCGATTGAAGTTACTATAATGTATGCTATGCCGAGGAAACGTGGTTATCGGAAAAAAGGTTTCAAGCTAAAATTAAAAAAAGATACCGTGTATGCGATCTTTGCATTAGGCTTTCTCGCGGGAAGCATCCTCCTTCTCCTCTCATTCTTTACTGATCAGTCATCCTTTATCGTCGTAAATGGGCTTTTGGATCGTTACTTTGGTGGGTTAAGTATTCTTTTTCCAGTTCTTTTATTTTTTATTGGCATGCTGTTTCTCCAGTTAAAATTATTTGTTTCGCGGTTGAATGTGTCTATCGGATTTGGTTTATTCTTTATTTCTGTTGCTGCTCTGTCTAAGACTGGTATTCTTGGGAAAGGGCTTTTTTATACATTGAGTGATTTATTGACCAGTATGGGAGCAGATGTTGTTTTCGTAGCAGGAATTATAGTCGGAATAATCGTATTCTTCGATACATCTATTGACGAATTATTTTCTGCATTGGGCTTTCTCATGGCAAACGCAAACCGATTATTCCCTTCATTTTTAACTTCCATTTTTAAAACAAAACGAACACTTATCCCTGCGCTCGGTATGAAGCAGATGACGATAAAGGGAGGGCAGAAGGCAACAGATGCGTCTGTCCATGCAGCAGTACCCATGACTATTAATAAAAAAGAGCCGGAACTGCTTTCAGACAAACTAGTGGCCAATGCTGCGCTCGGCCAAAGTGGTATTTGGGAATATCCACCACTTTCTCTTCTTTCTGAGAATCCAGGACAAAAAGCAGATCGTGGAGACGTGAAGGCAGTTGCATCAGTTATCGAAAAAACTCTGCAAAGCTTTGGTATAGAAGCTCGAGTAGCAGAGGTAAATCTAGGTCCTGCAGTTACTCAGTATGCTCTAGAGATAGCACTGGGCACGAAGGTATCGAAAATTACCTCATTAGCAAATGACTTAGCTTTGGCTACTGAAGCACCCACAGGACAGATTCGCATAGAAGCACCTATTCCGGGTCGTAATTTGGTTGGTATCGAAATTCCGAATAGGTCCCTTGAGGTGGTTACTCTTCGCACAATGCTCTCGTCCAGTGTTATGCAGAAGAACAAATCGAAGCTTGTTGTCTCTATGGGATTGGATGTTTCTGGAAATCCAGTATTGGCAGATATTGCGAAAATGCCGCACGTATTGGTAGCTGGTACGACTGGGTCTGGAAAATCAGTACTTATTAACTCATTTATTTCCTCGCTCTTATTTCGTGCCTCTCCTGCTGAAGTGAAGCTGATTCTTGTCGATCCGAAGCGAGTGGAATTTAGCGCATATAATGGCATACCTCACTTACTTACGCCAGTTATCGTAGAAGTAGAGAAGATTTTATCTGCTCTCAAGTGGGCGACGGGTGAAATGGATAGGCGGTATAAATTGTTTGCTGAACGAGGAGTTCGAAATATTGATTCATACAATGAACTGGCTGGATTTCAGGCAATTCCATATATAGTTATCGTTATTGATGAGCTCGCAGATCTCATGATGTTTGCGCCAGTTGAGGTAGAAGATGCAGTGGCTCGGTTGGCTCAGATGGCACGCGCGACTGGAATCCACTTAGTAATCGCCACACAGCGTCCGTCGGTAAATGTTATTACGGGACTTATTAAAGCAAATGTTCCCACTCGTATTGCGTTCAATGTATCTTCAATGATTGACTCTCGTGTTATTATCGATAGTCCAGGGGCCGAAAAGCTACTTGGTCGTGGAGATATGTTATATATTCCGCCAGAACAAGCGAAGCCTACTCGTATACAAGGAGCATTTGTATCTGAAAAAGAAGTAAAGAAGTTATCAGACTTTTTGAAGAGTAAAGTGCCACATGTTGAATACACAGAGGAAGTTATAAGTCAGCAGGTCAATATTAAAGGAAAAGCTGGTATGCCAAGTACTGGTGGCTCAGGACCAGACAATCAAGATGCGCTCTTTATAGAGGCAGTGCGCACGGTAATTCAGCATGATAGGGCATCTGCGTCACTTCTTCAGCGAAGATTGTCTGTGGGATATGCACGCGCAGCCAGAATGCTTGACCAGCTTGAGACTGCTGGAATTGTAGGTCCAGGTGAAGGATCTAAGCCTCGTGAGGTATTGGTTCAAAACGCCCAAGATTTTTTAGCAAATCTTCAAGAGCAGCAATAACTTCAATTTCAATTTGAAATTATATAATCATGATTAGGGTTGGACAAAAATTCATAGAAGCACGAAAGGAAAAGGGATTAACGCTCGAAGAGGTAGCCAGGGCTACGAAAATTCGCGTATCTTTTCTTCAAGCTTTAGAAAAAGGTGATTATAAAAGCTTACCATCCAGTGCATATATAGCAGGGTTTGTAAAAAACTATGCTGCATTTTTAGGGCTTCCTGAGAAAGAAACAGTAGCGCTTTTTAAGCGTGAGTTTGATGAGCGTGAGTATCTCGGGGTTTTACCAAAGGGATTTGAGAAACATGAAGAAATGAATTTATCAAGATTCAGATTGCGTCAGACATCGCTCATTGTTTCGCTTATATTCATCGTGCTTATCGGCTATATTGGATTTCAATATCGTTTTGCTTTTTTAAATCCACCGCTTGAAGTCACAGCTCCTACGGAAGGACAAATAGTAACACAGGACGTTATCGTGGTAGGGAAAACGGATGCAAATGCTACGATCGTTATTAACGATAGCTCTGTGGCAGTAGACCAGGATGGAAATTTTCGTAAAAACGTTACGCTTTTTCCTGGAAAATCGATAATAAAAATAAAAGCAGCCAATCGTTTCGGGAAAGAGGCGATCATTGACCGTCATGTGGTGGTGGAATCAGACTGATTTGACAAAAAAGAGTGTTTTGATGTAACGTATATAGTACATGATAGATCCTACTCAGGGCATATTGATTTTAGTAGTTGTAGTTCTTACCGTAATTATTGTGGTGTTAGGTATTCAGGTCTACTTCATTCTCCGTGAATTTCGTAAAACTATTCATAAGGCAAATAAGGTATTAGATGATACAGGAAATATAACTGAAAGTGTTTCAGGGCCGATATCTTCTTTATCTAGTCTTGCAGGTGGATTAAGAGCTGGAGTTTCCATAGCAAAGCTTTTTAAGAATAAGAAAAAACTTTTAAAAAGACTTACAGAAGATGAATAGTGATTCCCCTCATCACCACAATAGTCACAATACAAGTGGTTTTACGGCCGGTATTATTCTTGGCGTAGTCATTGGCGTAGCTCTTGCTCTTCTTTTTAGTACGAAAAAAGGGAAAAAGCTCTTGAAAGTTTTGACTGAAGAGGGTTTAGAGAAGATTTCAGGACTTGAGGAGATTTTAGGAGATGTGTTAGAGGAAGAAGAATTACCAGTTGCAAACGTTAAGCCTAGCTCTAGTAAGGCCGTGCATCACGAAGAGGTAAAAGAAGTAATAGTTGAGAGGGCTCCCTTGACATCAGATGGAGTTCCGTCTCAAGCACCGCTCCAAAAAGTTACTACCACAACTCGTCGTTTTTTCCGTGGCGTTCCCCGAAGAAATTAAGTTTTCTTTAAAATCACATTGTACGATTTTCTGTCTCGACCCCCTTGTTTTATTAGTCGTAGTTTAGAGGCCGTATTTTTTTATATTTGCGTTATGCTCATCCAGAGTTTTGGCATAGTGATTGTGTCCTGTGCTGTCTGAGATATAAAAAATAAAATCAGTTTTTGCGGGTGCTATAACTGCTTGGAGTGTCGAGATTCCAGGGTTTGAGATAGGTGCTGGCGGTAAGTTGTTATGGGTATAGGTGTTATATGGTGAGTTTAGCTTTAGATCTGCTAGGCTTAGCGATTTCTTCCACCATACTCGTTCATTGGCTTGATATCCTAAGGCGTATTGGACTGTCGCATCGATCTGAAGCGGCATGCCAAGTTCTATGCGGTTGAGAAGCACTGATGCTACAAGTGGTCGATCGCTTGCATATTTCGCTTCTCGTTCAATAAGCGATGCGAGGATAACTACTTGGTTTTGGGTAAGTGACGAGTTCGTGCCGGCAAGGGTTTTGTATTTTATATCAAAATTATTTCTCATCATGGAGACGACTTGGGTGATAGTCGCATCTTTTGGTACGAGGTATGTATCTGGAAAAAGATATCCTTCATTTTCTTGGAGTGTTTTTCTCCAATCCTCTTGAAAGGTTGGTATTTTTTGTTTTAATGTGTCACCTATTTCTCCTGCGCGTTTTCCTTCTGGAATAGTGACCCAGACATCGAGCGTTCCATGGGTGAGTGTATCCGCGATGTCAAATGCAGAACTGGAAGGTGAGAGTCTGAAATCTCCGGCTTGGAATCTGGTATCCATTCCAGTCTTTTTTACGAGTAAGAAGAATACGATGGGGTCTTTTATGAGTCCTGATTCTTTCAGTTCATTCGAGATCTGCTTAAGACCTGCACCAAGTTTTACTACAAATACTTTTTCAGACTTATCAGATGGGTTAGCCGGTTGTAATCCTTTTTTCCACCACAGTACGCCACTAACTGTCAGTAATAAAAGAATGAGAAGTAAAATCCAAAACCTTTTCATATGGTAAAAATAGGTACGCCTGGTAGGGTGTCTTTTGCTTCTTTCAGATTATACATATTTTCACTATATAATGTATAGAGAATCTCGTCTTTTTTTACGTGTTCTCCAATCTTTTTATGGAGGTAAATACCTGCTCCTTTATGGTGAGGAGCACCGAGAATCTTGGCTATAGCGGTAAGATTATAGCTATTTATTTCTGAAATAGTGCCGTTTTTGTGTGCGTGAATCGCAGCAGTATGAATACCAGGTTTTATATGAGTACTTCGTATAGGTACTTTTCCTCCTTGAGCGCGAACAATTTCCTGCATTTTATCAAATGCTTTTCCATTATGAAGAAGAAATGTAGCCCATCCGGTGCCGTTTTTATAGTTTTTTTCAACCATGTCTTGTATTTGTTTTGGTGCGTCTGGCAGACAAAGATCCAGAAGGGTTCCCGCGAGGTGAAGTGCCCGCATTTCCAGATCCAGGGGTCTGTCTTTCGTTTGCTCCAGGACCATGAGCGCATCTCGTGTTTCTAGTGATGGTCCTATACCTTGACCTACTGGTTCATTTGTTTTGTGGATAAGACACTTTATTTTTATATGAAATTTTTTCGCTAAGATTTCAAATTTTCTTGCAAGCAGTCTGGCGTCTTCCAGTCGATGTAGTTTTACTGTTTTTCCCCAAGGCAAGTCTATGACCACATGAGTTGAGCCAAATGCGACTTTCTTTGCCATAATGGAAACGAGTATCTTGTCGTAGCTCTCAAAAAGCAGTGGTGCTTCTACTTTTATCAGCTCATCATCGGCAGGGGCCATATCTACACTTCCTCCCCACACGATGCACCCATTTGTTTCTTTGACCACTTTGTAAATTTGCTCTTTTGTCAAAGTGACCGGCGCTATTACTTCCATATCGTCAGCAGTACCTCCTGGGGTGGTTATGGCACGGGAGGAGCTTTTTGGGATCATAAAACCTGCAGCAGCTACGATCGGTACAACTATCAGAGTTGTTCGGGTGCCAGGCACGCCACCAATAGAGTGTTTATCTGCTACGATTCCAGGAAATTTTAATTTGTCACCTGTTTCAACCATGGCTTTAGTAAGATAGTAAATTTCTTCATCTGAAAAACCTTTTGAATATCCGGATGCTGCGAAGTAGGTCGTGAGAATATCACCGAGGCGTTTCTGGGCGATCGTATCCATGATGGCAAAAGTTTCTTTATACGTTAAAGATTTTCCGACCAGTTTTTTACGTATCGCCGAAAGTGCGAGTGCTAATTCGTTTTGTATTTCTTCTGGTTTATCCATTTGTCCTTCCTAAAAATTGTCGTATGGCACTCACGATTAAATACCGTACAATTGTATAGAGAAAAAAGGCTGTGTTATTCAGAAAAAGTTGAATTTTTGGCCATATAGTTCTCATGATGCGCTGGAATGAATTTGAATCGTACATATTAAATAGTTTGTAATTTAGATTTTATAATAAGTCGTTTCCACGTGGTACCCGGAGGGGTACAGGTGACAATGGTTAGAATTGAGTCGCTAAAATCTTGAGCAAAAACTGAAGTATCATCAGCATCCACTACGGTAATTGAGTATATCTTATATGTATATGTTATGCCGGCGATAGTTACTTGGATGATATCGTCATTTTTTAGGGTATATGCGGTAGCAAAAATTGCCTTATAATCTTTCGGGTTAAATAATTGCGGAAGAGTTGAGTGACCTATAACCACTGCGTTGCCTTTCTCTGCGGGTATAGCAGTTCCCTCGTAGTTGACGAGATGCTTCGAGAGATCACTATCGATTGTGGATACTTCAGCATCCTGAATTCCCAGCTTTGGAATAGAAAGGGTGTAGGAGGGCACATTTCGAACAGGTTGCGAGCCGTTTGCTGCTGTAACTCCTGGGAACCAGTTGTGTGCATTAGTATAATCCACTCCAGTGAGTGTATTAATCCCTGACGTGATAAGGCTGTTGATATTGTCTTGGCTCACCATTCTTTGTCTTGGAATCGGTACGGTGACTGATTGAGACGCAAAGACTGGAGCAAAGTAGATATTCCAAGAGATGAGTGGAAAAGCTATGTAGCCCATGAGGCCAATTCCTCCGAATGCAATAAAAAGTCCTAAAAAACGCATAACTCCTTTTAGATTTCGTTTTTTACTTTTAATGTAATAGTGTGAAGCCATCAGTGTTTTATTTGAAAAGAAATCTTACTTATTGAAGTAGGGAGATTCTTAGGGAAGAGCGGAAGATTTGGTTTCAGGTTGATCTGGACTGTTTCTGCTTGTGGTAAGTTTCGCAAGGTTGCTTCGGCATCAGATATGCTTCTTCCTTTTATTTGCTCAGCTAGCTTTGTCGTGTCGATGATAGGAACTAGAGATCCTTTCATTTCTATCGTGGCGATAGTTTCACCGTTTGGCTTGGAGCTTACATCCTTAACGGTAAAAGTTAAGCTTTCTGAGGGGATTTCCATACTTTTTGTTTCATTATTTATACTGCTCTTTATGAGATCCATTAAGTCTCTTTTTAGAAAAGACATGGTTTGAAAAGCTACGGTTCCAGAAAGACTAACGGTAGTTGCCTCGTCACCGATGTTTTTCGATAACTGCTTTTTTTCAAAAGTGGTTTTAGAGAAAACTGGGAGCACTTCCGTAGTGCCATCTGCTTTTTGAGCGAGGTCAGTTTTCGCTTTTTCACTCAATGTTTCTGGTAACTGAGCGGTTAGCTTATCCACGTCTGCTTTCGATACTACGGTAACCTGTTTTTTACTTCCTCCTCCAAATGCAGAGTCGTTTTTCGCAGATGTAGCGGAGTCTATCGTGAATGTGGTTCCTGAAGGAAGGTTATATTCTTTGCCTATGTCTTTAGCGGTTACTGAGACTTTTGTAGTGCTTGGTTGAATACCAGTTATGGGATTTCCAGAAGCAGATGCGACAGTTGCCGCGGTATCAAATAAAAACACCATGCTATTGGGGCCAGTAATAGTGGTGCCAGCAGGGAGATTCTTCGAACTAGTACTTATGCTATAGATTGTAACACTGCCTTTCGCTTTTTCACCAATGTCTTTTTTACCAGTTGCTTCAGTCTCGACAGATCCTTCTTGGGAAACCGATATCGGCTGTGCAGCAATAATTCGTTTTTCGTTATCAGTAGGCTTGTCTGAGGCAAAAGTGATTTCGTTTGTCTGAGTAGTTGTTTTAGGAGCGAGTTGGATGATAATTTCTGCACTTCTTCCAAATACATAAAATAGTATGAGAAGAATTAGTAGGCCTATTATAGCCGGAGGAATAAGGAATAATTTATTTCCAGTCGGAAATGAGAGAGAGGGAAGAGAGAATCCTCTTTTTGTGACTGTTCCAAACGCGCGAGAAATAGTTAAGAGTATCATGGGAATAACTCCTAGCGTTGCTCCGAGAGTGTTTTGTGCGATAGAATCAGAAGTGCCATTTTTCAGCATATGAGGAAGTACTATAGAGTCAGAATGCATGTTCGCGATTGGTGCTCTTGCTCGAGGATTAGATTTTGCCACATCAGTGCCAGCTGTAAATCCGAAATCAGCACTTTCTTCTTTCGTAGTCTCTTTAAGTAGTATTTCTTCGTCATCTGTAGTTTTTTCCTCCAATATTTCTTCGTTATCTATTTTTATAATTTCTTTGTTGACCATTTCTTCTTTCTCAGGTTTTTCGAGCTTGCTCGTGGGTTTTTTAGGGAGAGGTGGTATGTCATCGAGTTTAGGAAAAGATGCTTTTGTTTTTTTCGGTGTTTCAAAGTGAGCTACTTCAAATCCCATTTGCGATGCAGCGCTAAAAAGCACAGCTTTTGAATCAAAACTAGCTATCATGGTAGATATTTGTGGAACGTGAAGGAATGGTAGGTTTCTGCTCCAAGTGTGGCCGATAAATTCCTGAGACAAATCCTGAGCGCTTTCATTTGTATGTATGATGATGCGAGATGGTAGTATCTCATGGCTTACAAAGTGATGTAATAGCTTGTCTGTTACTTCTATAACAGATCCATCAAGCGGAGCTGCTCGCGTCTCGATTACTCGGCCGGCGCGCAGGAGTGATATCTGAAGTTGTTTTTGGCCTATTTCTAGCAATACAGCGGAAACTGGTGCTCCCTCTTCTTTTTCAAGTAAATGTGCGATAGCCTCTGTTACTACGAGAAATCCTATGGGAGCGAGCCCTAGCTCATCGCTGATTTTTCGTAGTATTCCAAGTCGGTCTTTTTTTATTTGTGTTTCGTGTGCCCAGTGATCTGGAAGACCGAAGATAGTTTTTTGGGTTTCTATATTGTTAGGAAGTGCCTCTTCTGTTTTAGATATTGCTTTATCTGCTACTTCGAGAAGTTCTTCCTCTGATATTGTATCGAGTGATCCCGATAGGTATTCCTCATCGTGTCCGACGATATGAATTCTGCCAAATGATTCCTGAAAGATGATGGCGCTAATTTTTTCCTCACGGAGAAGGAGGGCGAGGTAATACTCTTTTTCTTCTTTTTTCCCGAAGCTTGGTAACTTGAAAGGCAGTTTCATATATTTTCTTTTTCGTTTGTCATGCTGAATTTAGTTCAGCATCTCCCTGTATCGAGACAAAAGTAGATCCTGAATCAAGTTCAGGATGACACTATGCGTTTACTTTACCGTATATCCTCTTCTGTGTCTGTCCTAGGTTCTCCTGCTTTATTATTGTAAAGCTTTTGAGTACGCCTGTAAAATCTACATGTGGACCTCCGCAGAATTCGGTTGAATAATCACCGATAAAATAAATTTTTGACTTCTCGCCATAGGTATCCATGAAAAGACCGATGGCTCCCATATCTTTCGCTTTTGCGGTTTCTATCATTTCGAAATGTACTGGTAAGTTTTCTTTAATTTTTTCGTTTACGATAGCAGTTATTTTTTTAATTTGTTCATCAGTAGGCTTTTGATCATAGTTAAAATCAAATCGTACACGTTCCGTGGTGATATTTGATCCTGTCTGATGAACATGGTCTCCTAATACATCTCGAAGTGCTTGATGGAGCAGATGAGTGGCAGTGTGTCCCATGATGGTTTTCTCTTCATGATCTGCCAGCCCGCCTTTAAATTTACCAGCTGATGCATTACGAGATATGTCCTGATGAGACTTCATTTTTTCTGCAAACTCTTGATCATTAAATATATAACCAAGGTTTTTAATTTGTGAAGGAGATAGGCCATGGGTGGTATAGAGAATAAATGCATCATCTGAGGAGATTTCCGTAGCGCCCTTGTCATTCTGGAGGTCGCCTTGGCGACCGATAGAATCTTTTTGAGATCCTATCGCTGGCGCTTCAGGATGACTATGTTTGTATTTTTTTTCGATAAACTTTTGTGCTTCTGTTCGAGTTCTTTTATATTTTTGTTCTTCTTCTAGAAGTATGTCTTTTATGTGCTCATATTTTTCCGCTAGGCTTGGGTCGGTTTCTTGGTATTGCCTCACAATTACTTGAAGTACTGGTTCGATGTTTGTGCCGTGTAATGCATACCAGTTATCGAGTCCTCGCCTGATAAGACGCCGTAGGATGTATCCCTGTTCTTTATTTGAAGGAAAAACTCCGTCCTTGGCTATGAATACTGCTGAAGTAAAGTGATCTGCGATGATCCGGAGTTCTTTCGCATGATTCTTATAGTCCGTGTTAGTTGCCTGTTCAATAGACTCGATAATAGGTTGAAATAGGTTCGTAGTAAATACGTCAGGAGTGTCCTCAACTGCCAAAAGCATTCGTTCGAGCCCTCCACCAAAGTCTACATTTTGTTTTGGTAAGTTCTTAAAAGATCCATCTTTCTGTTTTTGATACTGCATAAATACGGAATTACAAATTTCCACAAACCGTCCACAATCACAGTTAACATGGCACTTTTGCCCAAATGCGAGATCATGCTCTACTTGCTCAAACTCATAAAACACTTCACTGTCTGGTCCGCCAGGTTCTCCAGCTGGCATTTTATCTGGGGGACCAGATCTACTCCACCAGTTTTTTTCAACACTGTATTCAAAGATTCTCTCTCCCACTTTGGCATCTATTTCAACTGTTTGGAAAATCTGTTTCCATATTTCGATGCTCTCCGTATCTTTTTCAATGTGGTCATTTCCCGCAAAGACGGTTACGTACAGTCGTTTAGGATCCAGACCGAGTCCCTCCTGTTTGTTGGTTAAGAATTCAAAGATCCACGGAAGCTGTTCTTTTTTGAAATAGTCTCCCAGACTCCAGTTGCCAAGCATTCTGAAGAAAGTCGTATGTCTGTTATCGCCGATCTCGTCGATGTCTTGTGCTCGGAAGCTGTTTTGTACGTTTACGAGCCGTACTCCTTCTGGATGTTGCTCTCCGAGAAGATATGGGACAAGTGGCTGCATGCCAGAGGAGGTGAAAAGAGTAGTCGGGTCATTTGCCAATACTAAGGGAGAATTAACAATTCTTGTATGTCCCCTCTTTTCGAAAAAAGAGATATATTTTTTGACTATGTCCGCTGCTGTCATGTGTATACAATTATAGCACGAGAATATATGATGCGTTTGCGCATGAGAGCACTTTGTGTCAAATGCTTGACATTGGTGAATATGTAGTGTATAAATACACATACTCTAGGAAAACACAGAAGAACAAGGGGTGTTGCACCTTGCTTTTTTTGTTGTATAAGGGAGTAACTGTCCCAACTTCACATGCAGACCAAAACCAAAGACGCTATCGTACGGCACAATTGGGGAAAAACATATAAGACTCTTCCTAAGTTAGATTTGTTGGAGGTTCAAAAAGAATCTTATAGATGGTTTCTCGAAAAAGCAATTGGCGAAGTAATTCAGGAAATTTCTCCTATCGATGATTTCACTGGTAAGAACTGGACTCTCACATTTTCCACATACCGTATCGGTAATCCCTCAGTAACTCCAGACGTTGCCATGTCTAAAGGTATTACATATGACGCTCCTCTATACGTAAAAGCATCACTCGAAAATAAAAAAGTTGGCGGAAAGCCTATGGTTGCAGAGGTATTTCTCGGTGATATCCCACAAATGACTGAGCGTGCAACCTTTATAGTAAATGGTATTGAGCGTGCAGTGGTTAATCAGCTTGTTCGTTCTCCAGGCGCATTCTTTACTGCATTTTTAGATCCAGTGACCGGAAAAACACTTCATACTGCAGAAATCCGTCCTAATCATGGTTCATGGCTTGAGTTCTCTACAACTCGTCACGATACTATTACGGTAAAGATTGATCGTCGTCGTAAATTTTTAGTCACTACTTTCCTCAGAGCTCTTGGTTTTTCTTCAAATGATCAAATTCGCGATATTTTCAAAAACGTAGACAACAAAGAACATGATTTTATTACAAATACTTTGCATAAAGACGAAACAGGTACAGAAACAGAAGCAGTAATTGAGATTTTTAAGAAAATGCATCCGGGAGAGCCTATTGTTCTCGAAAAGATAAAAGAGAATTTTAGCGGACTTTTTTTCAATAATCGTCGATATGATCTCGGCGTTGTTGGACGCTATAAAGTAAATAAGAAACTTGGTAAAACTCCAGGATTTAATCCTTCAGAAGAACGCGTGTTAACAAAAGAAGATGTTATCGGTACTATTTCATATCTCATGCAGTTGGCTCATGGAAAAGGTACAGTCGATGATATCGATAGCTTGGCCAATCGTCGTGTCCGTTGCGTTGGAGAATTAGTCGCTACTACTGCGTTTAGAGTCGGAATTTTAAGGCTTGAAAGAAGTATTAAAGAGCGCATGAGTCTTATTCAGGCTGACACCCCTGTTTCTATACCAGGATTGGTAAATGCACGGCCGATTATGGCCTCAATTAATGAATTTTTCCGCACATCTCAGCTTTCAACTATTTTAGATCAGACTAATCCACTTTCAGAAATTGATAACTTAAGACGTCTTACTGTTATGGGAACTGGTGGAATTTCTCGTGAGCGCGCAGCATTTTCTATTCGTGATATTAATAGCTCTCAGTATAGTAGGGTTTGTCCTATTAGATCTCCTGAAGGACCAAATATCGGCTTGGTTACCTACATGACGCTCTACGCTAGAGTAAATGAATATGGATTCCTTGAAGCTCCCTATAGAACTGTCGGTAAAGAGACGAGTGGAAAAAATACCGTCGTCACTGCATTGGATGAGGTAGTGTATTTATCTCCAGATGATGAAGCAGAGGCATATATTACTCATACGACTGTTTTAGCGCCAAATGACACTATTGAAGTTGAGCGCGTGCCTGCAAGACATCGCGGAGAGTTTATCGAAGTCGAAGCTGAAAAAATTGATTATATCGATGTAAACCCTCAGCAGGTTGTCGGAACTGCAGCATCTCTTATTCCGTTTGTAAGTCATGATGAAGCTAATCGTGCACTCATGGGTACCCACATGCAATGTCAGGCAGTGCCACTAGTTATCCCACATAGTCCAGTTGTGGGAACTGGTATGGAATCATTGGTGGCTGAAGTGATGCATCGCGTAGTTCGTGCGCCTGAAGATGGTATTGTTACATTTTCTGACGGTACCGTGGTTAACTTTGAAGGAAAAAAGAAATATACGTTCCCTCTCGAATCATTCCGAAGAACTTCACAGGCTACTGCGTATTCACAGCGTGCTATGGTAAAAGCAGGACAAGTAGTTAAAAAAGGCGATGTGCTTATCGACGGACCAGCATCTCAAAATGGAGAACTCGCGCTTGGACAGAATTTACTGATCGCATATGCCTCATTTGAGGGACTTGGATATGAAGACGCTATTGTCATCTCAGATAGACTGGTTCGTGAAGATATGCTTTCGTCGATTCACATCGAGCGATACGAAGCAGCAGTGGTCGAAACAAAGCTTGGTCCGGAAGAAACTACTCGCGATATTCCAAATGTTTCAGAAGAAGATTTAGCAAACTTGGACGAAGATGGCGTAGTAGTCCTCGGAAGTGAAGTAAATCCTGGTGATATTTTAGTCGGAAAAATTGCACCAAAGGGAGAAACAGAACTTACTGCAGAAGAAAGACTCCTTCGTGCTATCTTCGGAGAACAGGCACGAGAAGTAAGAGATACATCCCTTCGTATGCCTCATGGAGAGCGCGGAACAGTTATTTCTATCCAGACACTCGACCGTAAAAAAGGTGACGAACTCGAACCTGGAACTATCCGAAAGATTTTGGTCGAAGTAGCACAGTTCAGACACGTAGTGGTCGGAGATAAGCTCGCCGGTCGTCATGGAAATAAAGGTGTTATCTCTAGAATCTTACCAGCAGCAGACATGCCATATCTGGAAGATGGTACGCCAGTTGACATCATCATCTCTCCTATCTCAGTGCTCGCTCGTATGAACTTAGGACAACTTCTCGAAGCTCACTTAGGTTGGGCTGCAGAAAAACTCGGTATGAAAATTGGCGCACCAGTTTTCGAGCATATTCATGAAGATAGAATCTTAGAGCTTTTGACAAAAGCAGGTCTTCCCACAAGCGGAAAAGCTAAGTTATTCGATGGTCGCACAGGTCAAGCATATGAGAGCGAAGTCGTAGTCGGAATTGAATACATCATGAAGCTTATCCACATGGTTGAAGATAAAACACACGCACGCTCTACTGGACCATACTCTCTGGTTACTCAGCAGCCTCTCGGAGGAAAAGCGCAAATGGGAGGACAAAGACTCGGAGAAATGGAAGTTTGGGCTCTCGAAGCGCATCGTGCACGATATATTCTTCAGGAAATGTTAACGATAAAATCAGACGATGTCGTCGGTCGTTCGAAAGCATTTGAGGCTATCGTTAAGGGAACCGATATTCCTACACCAAAAGTTCCAGAGTCGTTCAAAGTTCTTATTAAAGAACTCCAAGCTATCGGACTGAACGTTGTGCCTGTGGGTGCGACTGTGTATAATGAACTCTCCGAAGATAGTAGTAAAGAGAGTAAGGAAGAAGATAAAAAAGAGGAGAAAATTGAGGGAGAAGTTAAGGAATTTAAAGAAGCCTTGGAAGTTGACGAGGAAGCAGTTGAGGAAGAAAAACCTGTAGAAATAGTTGAAGAAGTTGTGGAGGCACCAGTAGTAAATGAATAACGACGCAAAAAATAAAAAATTAAAAGATCCAACCATCGTAGACTTTAAAGCACTCAAGCTCTTGCTTGCGAGTAAAGAAGATATCTTGTCATGGTCATATGGTGAAGTTACGAAACCTGAAACGATTAATTATCGTACGCTGCGTCCAGAAAAAGACGGTCTTTTTGATGAGCGAATATTTGGTCCTACGAAAGATTGGGAATGTTACTGCGGAAAATACAAAAGAATCAGATATAGAGGTATTGTCTGCGATAAATGTGGTGTAGAAGTTACTCTCTCACGAGTACGTCGTGAACGCATGGGTCATATAAACCTTGCATCGCCGGTAGCACATGTGTGGTTTTTCAAAGGCTCTTCGTCTCCTTTGTCATTGCTTTTGGATATTTCCCAAAAGAATCTTGAATCAGTAATTTATTACGCTTCTTACTTTATCATCGATGTGGACGAGAAGGCGAAGCAAGCAGCACTCGACGGGTTTGCCAAAGATGTTGAAAAGAGAAAAGACGATCAAAAGAAAGAATTTAAACGCCAAGAGGACGAAGTTTCAGATGAAGTAAAAACGAAGAAAAAAGAAGCATCTGAAAGTGCTGTATCGAAAGAACAAAAACAGCTTATTATCGAAGAGCTTGATCTTTTAGAACGTCAAAAAGGAACTACTTTAAGTGAAAGACTTAATCTCGAAAGCAAGAAATTGGATGAAATTACTGATGCGCTTGTAAAGCTCATAAAGAGTCTCCGAGTAGGTAGTATTTTATCTGAAGAAGAGTACTTTAAAGTTCTCGAATACGATATTCCACAGTTTTTCACTATTAAGACTGGTGCAGAAGCACTTTTGGAAGTTTTGGAGAAATTCAACGTTTCAGAGTTGATCGTTTCACTCAGAGACGAATCAGAAAAAGCAGCTGGTGCGAAATATTTGAAGCTCGTTAAGAGACTCAGATTGCTCGAATCTATGAGAAAAGCAGGAATTTCACCTTCATCCATGGTATTATCTGCGCTCCCAATCATCCCGCCAGATTTGCGTCCTATGGTTCAGCTCGTCGGAGGACGGTTTGCTACATCTGATTTAAATGACTTATACCGCCGTGTTATTAATCGAAACAACCGTTTGCACCACCTCATGTCTCTTGGTGCGCCAGAGATCATTCTGCGAAACGAAAAACGCATGCTCCAAGAAGCAGTAGACGCACTTATCGATGCATCGCAGCGCTCTGGACAGACTGTTTCTGCGCCACTCAGATCTCTTTCTGATATGCTTCGCGGAAAACAGGGTCGTTTCCGACAAAATCTTTTAGGAAAACGTGTCGATTACTCTGGGCGTTCAGTTATCGTAGCAGGGCCAGAATTAACTCTTTCTCAGTGTGGTTTGCCGAAAGAAATGGCTCTGGAAATGTTTAAGCCATTTGTGCTTCGTGAAGTAATCGTGCGTGGATTTGCACCTAACATCAAATCTGCGAAGCGATTTATCGAGCGAAGACCGCCAGAAGTGTTTGATATTTTGGAAGAAATTACGAAGAATCATCCAGTGCTTCTTAATCGTGCACCAACCCTTCATAAGCTCGGTATTCAGGCATTCTATCCTATCCTTATCGAAGGATCCGCTATCGCACTTCATCCGTGTGTGTGTGCTGGATACAACGCAGACTTTGACGGAGATCAGATGGCTGTTCATATTCCGCTTTCAGTAAAGGCTCAGGAAGAAGCTATCGAACTCATGATGCCAACTCATAATTTGCTCAAGCCTGCAGACGGAAGTCCTATCACTCTTCCGAACAAAGAAATGGCACTTGGAACGTTCTACCTCACTTCTATGGATGAAGCGAAGAGACGAGAAGAAGTACCTACATTTGCCAATACGCAGGA
Source organism: Candidatus Levybacteria bacterium GW2011_GWA1_37_16 (assembly GCA_943354875.1). GTDB lineage: Bacteria > Patescibacteriota > Microgenomatia > Levybacterales > UBA12049 > CALRDJ01. The sequence goes on from CALRDJ010000008.1 coordinate 22,773, forward strand.
AGCATTGCTCGCTCATGCTACCGGTGCCATCGGTCTTCGTGAGCCAGTACAGGTTCGCATAAAAGGAGAGATTATCGAAACTACTTGTGGACGACTTATTTTCAATGAAAAGCTTCCAGAAGCACTCGGATATATGAACGAGCCGATTAAAGCATCCACGATTAAAAAAATTATTACCAAATCTATCATGGCTATCTCACCTGAAGATGTAGTATTTCTCATCGACGCTATTAAAACGCTTGGATTCTATGGCTCTACTATTTCAGGTATTAGTGTGTCCGTATTTGATAATGTCATGGTTCCTCAGAAAAATGCCATGATTGCAGAAGCAGAAGTGAAGATTACCGTAATTGACACTGAATATCAGCAGGGGCTTATTACTAACGATGAAAGAAAGAGACTTTCCAATGATGTATGGTTGAAAACCACTGAAGCTATCGCAGACTTGACGTGGAACAACTTGAAAACAACCAGTGCTATCAAAACCATTATCGATTCTGAAGGAGCTCGTGCTGGAAAAGAACAATTAAAACAACTTTCAGCTATGAGAGGACTTATCTTAGATCCACTTGGAAAAATTGTCGAACTACCTATTAAATCTAACTTCCGTGAAGGCTTATCTATATTCGAGTACGTAGCATCAGCCAGAGGTTCTCGAAAAGGACTTACCGACTCAGCACTTAAAACTGCTAACGCAGGGTATCTTACTCGTCGTTTGGTTGACGCCTCACATGACGTAATTATTCGAGAGGAAGATTGCGGAGCACTTGTCGGTATTACTATTCAGAGAACTGAGAAAGATAGAGAAGCAGTGTTTGGAACTCGTATTGAAGGTAGATTTGCAGCTACAGATGTAACTTCGAAGAAAAAAGTAATCGTTAAAGCAGGAGAAGAGATCACAGAAGAAAAAGCAAAAGAAATCGTTAATAGCGACGTCGAAGAGATAATAGTCCGCTCAGCAATAACGTGCCGACTTAAGTATGGTATTTGCGCTAACTGCTATGGTCGTGACTTTGCTACTCGACGAAGAGTTCAGCTCGGTGTGCCAGTGGGAGTAGTCGCAGCACAATCTATCGGAGAGCCAGGAACTCAGCTCACCATGCGTGTCCGTCATTTTGGAGGAGTTGTCATGTCTGACGTTACCCAGGGTCTCCCTCGCGTAGAAGAATTGTTTGAAATGAGAACACCGAAGAATTTGTCTCCTGTGTCTGATATTACCGGACGAGTAAAAGTAGAAGCCAGTGATGATGGATACAGAATCACGGTTAAAAACAGTAAGGTAAAGCCAGTAGAAGAGCATGAATACTTCGTCGCACTTGCATCTACATTAAATGTAAAAGATGGAGAAGAGATTTCAGCAGGTACTCCGTTTGCTCAGGGATACTTGGATCCAAAAGAAGTGTTAAAAATTGGTGGACTTATTATCGGACAGCGCTATATCATAACTGAAGCTCAGAAAGTATACGAATCACAGGGAATTGCGATTGATGATAAGCATTTCGAAGTAATACTTCGAAAAATGTCTGACAAGGTTGTTATCGAAACCGTCGGCGATACTGCACTTATCCCAGGTGATTTCGTAACCAAGACTAAATTTGAAGAAATTAATGCAGAAGTACTCTCTCAGGGTGGAGAGCCTGCTACTGGACGCCAGGTAATCTTGGGTATTACAAAAGCAGCACTTTTCTCAGATTCATGGCTTTCAGCCTCCTCGTTCCAGGAGACTACTAAGGTCTTGACTGAGGCAGCACTGCAAGGACAGGAAGATCGCCTCATAGGGCTAAAGGAAAATGTTATCATCGGCCGCTTGATCCCAGTTGAAGGGAAACCAACGGAAGTAGTATAATAAGAGACTAATTATGCCAACATTATCACAGCTTGCCAAAAATGGCAGACAAAAGAAGGTAAAGAAAACACGCTCGACCGCTATGCGTCGTTTGTATAATGCAAAGGATCGTATTTATACCAACGTCGTAGCTCCACAGAAACGTGGTGTGGTTACCTTGGTCAAAACCATGACGCCGAAGAAACCAAATTCAGCTCTTCGAAAAGTAGCTCGCGTGAGGCTCTCTAATCGCATGGAAGTTACTGCATATATTCAGGGTATCGGTCATTCACTTTCTGAGCATGGAATCGTACTCGTTCGCGGAGGACGTGTAAAAGATCTACCCGGAGTTAAATATCATATCGTTCGTGGTAAATATGATCTTGCAGGAGTAGAAAGTCGTAGACGTTCACGAAGTAAATATGGTCGAAAAAGAGAAGGGTCAACTGATTCGGCACCTCGTGTCGTAGCAGGAGCAGCAAAGGCAGCGCCAGCAGCAGAATAACAAATAACTGCTAACAGCTAACTCATAACGTTAGTAGTTAGAAGTAAGTAGTTAGAGGTTAAATTATGAGACATAAAAAAATAGTAAAAAGAATTATAGATCCAGATAAGAAGTTTAATAACCGCTTAGTAGCTAAGTTTATAAACGGTATTATGAGTGATGGTAAGAAAACGATTGCCCAGAAGCAGTTCTATCTCGCGTGTGACATAATCGCGAAAAAAGAATTGGATCCAGTTGAGACGTTTGAAAAAGCTATCCAGCTCGTTTCCCCAAAGCAGGAAGTTAAGGCACGCCGAGTCGGTGGAGCTTCGTATCAAATCCCTATCGAAGTCCGAGGGGAAAGAAAAGTATCACTCGCTATTCGTTGGCTTATTGACGCAGCAAATGCTCGACCAAATAAAGAATTCCGTAGTTTTGCAGCGAAGCTCGCAGCAGAACTCCTCGATGCAGTAGAAAATCGTGGAGAAGCAGTAAAGAAGAAAGATACCATGCAGCGTGCAGCCGACGCGAACCGCGCCTTCTCCCACTTCAGATTCTAGACTTTTTTTCTCGGTGTCATCCCGAACTTGTTTCGACATCTCCCTCAGGATAGAATATATAAATCTTCAAATGAAGGATTAACTTTCTTAATCAGGTTTATCTTCCAGGGTCTATGCCAATTCTTCAATTGTTTTTCTCGTGAGATTGCTTCGTTAATGTCAGTATATCCCTCAATGTACACCAGTTTTTTGAGTTTATACTTCTTGGTAAACCCATCCAGAAGTCCCACTCTATGTTCAAATCCACGTTTGTAAATACTATTCGTTACTCCAATATAGAATACAGAGTTATATTCATTCGTGAAGATATATACATAGTATTCTCTCCTTTTCTTCATATAATTCTACTATAGACAAAGGGAGATCCTGAAACAAGTTCAGGATGACAGGGGGGGAGAGATACTATTTTATAGTTATACTGAGGATTTTGTCGCCTATCACCATGTTAGTTACTACATCCATACCCGCAGTTACCATACCGAAGTTAGTGTATTGCTTATCCAGCCATGAAGCTTCCTGCTTCGTTATGAAGAATTGAGCGTCATTGCTCACTTTTATATCTCCTCCGCGGGCTATGCCGAGAGATCCTACGACAAATGGTTTTTCATTTAATTCGGTCGGCATGCCATCTCCGCCAGTTCCATTTCCTTTCGGATCTCCTCCTTGGACCACCCAGTCCTCTACTCTATGAAATGAGAGGTTGTTATAAAAACCAGTTTGCGCTTTGTGAATGAAGTTTTTAACGGTATTTGGTGCTTCTTTGTAGTAGAGAGTGAGCGTGATATCGCCTTTGGTAGTTTTCACTAGTGCAGTGGTGGTAGCAGATATTTCTGGCATAGCTGCGACGGTGGGATTGAGAGTAATTGCTTGTGGTAGTGGGGTAGGGTTGGTATTGGTCTCAGCGGAAGTTACGACAGGAGTTGTAGAGAGGGCAGAAAGTCCTGCGGGAGTTATGCTGGGATTTGTCGTTTGATTTGAGAAATACACGACGCCACCGATACCCACGACTACCAGAACTATAAATATGACCATATTGTTCATAGCAAATTATTGTAGCAGAAATTACATAAATCACAATACCTCACTTGGAACCTTTGAAAAAATATGCTATACTGAATCATCTCAAAGCGCAAAGCTAAAAACGCAAAACTACAGAGATTTTAATGTTAAGTTGTAATTTTGAGTTTTGACTTTTGCATTTTGAGTTTTATTTTATGGCTGACAGTAAGACTATAGACGTAGAGTTAGATCATATCCGCAACATTGGTATCATCGCGCATATTGATGCGGGAAAAACCACAACCACAGAGCGTATTCTTTTTTATACGGGACGTACCTATAAAATAGGTGACATAGATGAAGGAAATACAGTCATGGACTGGATGGAAGAAGAACGCAAGCGTGGTATTACTATCGTTTCTGCAGCAACCACTGCTTTTTGGCTCCACACCCAAGATGTTGCTCAGGGAATAGATAAACCATATCGTTTTAACATCATCGATACTCCAGGACACGTAGACTTTACCGCAGAAGTAGAACGTTCTCTTCGTGTTCTTGATGGAGGTATTACGGTGCTCGATGCAGAAGAGGGAGTCCAATCCCAATCTGAAACTGTGTGGCGTCAGGCAGACAAATATAAAGTACCTCGTATTTGTTTTGTAAATAAGATGGATAAGCTCGGTGCAGACTTTTTGGCTACCGTTAAAAGTATCGAAGATCGTCTTGGTGCAAACCCAGCCATTATGGTACTCCCTATAGGAGCAGAGCATGACTATAAAGGAATCGTAGATCTTTTGACGAGAGTTGCATATATTTGGGGTTCAGATGAGCTCGGTGCGAAGTATGACCTCGGTGAAGTACCAGCAGATATGAAAGACCAGGTCGAAGAATACAGACATAAATTGGTCGAGAAAATTTCAGAAACCGATGATGTACTCATCGAAAAGTATCTAAATAATGAAGAAATTTCTGTAGTAGATTTGAAAGCAGCACTTCGTCGTGCGGTTATCGCATATAAGCTCGTGCCTATTTATGCTGGTTCATCGCTTCGAAATAAAGGTGTACAGCCATTACTCGATGCAGTAGTCGATTATTTACCATCCCCTGTAGACTTGAAGGAAGTTAAGGGAATTCATCCGAAAACAAGCGCAGAAGAAGTGAGGCAATTAGTTCCGGAAGAAGCGCTCGCTGGGTTGGCATTTAAAATCCAAAATGATCCACACGTAGGAAAACTTACCTACTTCCGCGTATATTCAGGAAAAGTTATCGCAGGGTCTTATATCTACAATAGTTCGAAGAACGTAGAAGAGCGTGTCGGACGACTTCTCCTCATGCATTCGAACCAGCGAGAGGAAATTAAAGAAGCGAAGGCCGGAGAAATCGTGGCTATCGTCGGTTTGAAAGATACGAGCACAGGAGATACGCTGTGTGAAAAGGCGAAACCTATAATCCTCGAGAAAATTTCCTTCCCAGAGCCAGTTATCTCCCTAGCTATCGAGCCAAAGACGAAATCTGATCAGGAAAAATTAGGCTTCGCACTGAAAAGACTTATGGATGAAGATCCTACCTTCCAAGTAAAAGTAAATCATGAGACTGGGCAGACTATTATTTCTGGAGTCGGAGAACTACAGCTGGAAGTTAAGGTAAATACCATGAAATCAGATTTCGGTGTTGATGCAAACGTCGGAGCTCCACAGGTAGCATATAAAGAAACCATTAAAGTTAAAGCAGAGGCTGAGGGAAAATACATTCGTCAGTCCGGAGGACGTGGTCAGTATGGACATTGTTTCCTCAGGGTAGAACCCCGGGCTCATGGTGAAGGATTTGAATTTGTCGACGCTATTAGGGGAGGAGCTATCCCAGCAGAATATATAAAAGCTATCGAAAAGGGAGTTATCGAGACGATGGGAAACGGAATTCTCTTAGGTTATCCTATGGTCGATATGTCAGTTACCTGTTATGACGGATCATTCCACGATGTCGACTCTTCAGAAATAGCATTCAAAATCGCAGCATCTCAAGCACTTCAAGCAGCGACTCGAAAAGCAGAGTTAACACTTCTGGAGCCAATCATGAAGGTCGAAGTGACCACGCCTTCTGAATATCTCGGAGATATTATCGGTGATCTTTCAGCCAAGCGTGCGCAAATCTCAGGAACGGAAGAGCGTGGAAATAAAGCGACGATCATCCTCGCACTCGTACCACTTGAAACTCTCTCTGGATATGCGACCACTCTTCGCTCACTTTCTAAAGGTCGAGCTAGTTACTACATGGAGCCATCTCACTATGAAGAAGTACCACGAAATATTCTCGATCAAATGATCGCGAAATCCACCTTCACCGGTCGAGTCGAAGCCTAACCTGCTATAATAATCCGCTATGGTAGGAGCATCATCAGAGAGAGATACAATAAGAAGTCCTAGAGGAGATCTTTGCTTTCAAAGCGAGTATCCAGGGATGCCAGCTGATATTGCCCAGGAGTGGGATGGATATCTGAAAACAGCCAGAGAGATCCTAAATGGATTGGTGTATCCAATACATGCAAGAGGACATGCTGGAATTGGGATTCTGGTACGTCAGGGAGATCAAGGGTTTCAGGACGGAGGACCACGACTTAAATTTGATCCATTGGGTAATAAAATACGGTTCGCCGCAGGTAGATATGACGAAAATATAGAGTTGTCAAATATTGATAGAGTTTTTGTGAATGGGAACGGTCACGTACAAATTCATGGAGAGACGAGGACTCATATGCAGACTTTCGTTATTTCTCCATCTGGAGAAGTGAATATGCGACTAAAACCCAAACCACCTGTTTCAGACAGCTTACCCTCTCGGTAGTCTTCATTTTTCCTCCTTGATTATGACCCTCAGCTATATTAGAATCTGTGGTATGACATCAGCAATAGCAGAGCACCCTCATCCAAAATATGAAGTCATGTTCAGAAGACCTACTCGCGTGCGTTCAGGAACGAGTACTGCTGCAGCGATGAGTACAGGCGATGAATTCATATCTAGTGGTCTTTACGCAGATTATGCAGAAAGACATGTCGCCAACTTAAGAAAAGTATTTCCAGCTGTGCCAGTTGAACGGGTTATGAGAGATTCAGATGGTGGCATTTTAAATGCCGAATTCCAGCTTCCTGGTGTGAGAGTAGAAATTTACGGAGACAATTCAATATTGTTAGTCAAAGGAGAGGAATCACAGGTAAGAAATGGACATGCAGAAGGCTCCGCTAGAAGAATTGCTATAGAAAATGTCGTAGGTGTCTACGAAGCTGGAAAGCACGCGGATATCGTAGGGGAAGATAGAGATGGATCGGGTGTTATATATACCATCGGAACAGGCAAACAGGGTTTTAGAAGAAGAGGTGCTGCGCATGCAATTCCTGAACTTCCTCCTGCGAAGAAATTCCCCGAGAACCAGTTTTAACGCATAACTTTTTATGATTGAATCAGCATCAGTTATCAGTTCAGTTACTATAGATGTGGAAGTGCTCACCGGAAATAATCCAGAGTATCGTGATGGGTATGGAGTGAGACGCGTATCGGTAACTATGCCAGACGTTTTCGAAGGATCAGGAGAGGATGAGCTTACGAGGAAAAAATTCTTTGATGAACTCAAGCCATACGCGCAGCGTTTTGCGATGGAGCGCACCAGCAGTGCTGTTTCGACACTTGAACATTTTTCAGAGGGTAGTGATAGAGTTTTGTATATGCGACGAGCTACTGGTCTCACCAGGGGTGTGGTAGCAGAGGGGGTCAGCATGCCAGAAGCGCACCTAGCTGCATATGAGGCAGGACTTTTAGGAAAGCGTGGACTTATTTTGCAGGATACAATCGTAGATTTTCTCCATCAAAGAGCTGCTCGTTTGCAAAACGTCTAAATCCCCTCTATAATGCCATAAACCCGTTATTCATGAGAAATATTTTAGCGGTACTCTTAGGGATTCTTCTTGTCGTTGGATTTTCTGTAGCATTTAAGCATAATTCTATCCCCGCCGAGCAGAGCCCTCTGGGCGGTGCCACACTACCTGTAGTGTCATCTACCCCACCGGTAGTGTCTAAGACGCCTACGGAATCACTCTTCGTTCCTTATTGGGCTATCGGTCGGGAGCAGATAACTGGTAATAGTTTTTCAGAGCTGATCTACTTCGGTATCACGCCTGTAGAATCAGGGATAAATAAAGATGAAGCCGGGTATAAAAATCTTCAGACGTTTGTAAAAGCTTCAGGATCTTATAAAAAGCAATTAGTTCTCCGCATGGTGGATTCAGATATGAATTTCATAATTCTTAAAAATAAAAATAATCAAGAAAAAATAATAAGAGAAACGCTTCAAATAGCTTTAGAAAACGGATTTTCAGGAGTCATTCTAGATCTCGAGATTTCGAGTCTGCCATTTGAGTCAGTGATGTCACAGATAAATGAGTTTGTAACTACATTGCATGCAAGTGGAGAGAAAAATAATATGCCTGTGTCGGTAGCCCTTTACGGTGATGTTTTTTATCGTATTAGGC
>CALRDJ010000009.1 GCA_943354875.1 Candidatus Levybacteria bacterium GW2011_GWA1_37_16
ATAGCACTGATCAAGGATTTTTCGAAGCCAACATATTTTTATTTTCCCACTCACAACTATCTAGAAAGCAAGGAGAAAAAATTACGGAGGATCTAAGAAAACTAGGTTACTATGATGCGCAATACATTACCGGCAACTCATTCAAAAACCAGACTCTACTTAAAGAAGATGAAAAAGATTATACAGGCGGCATTACTCTTACGGCAAATGGAACACCTGTAGAAATTGATCTAGGCTCAAATGATTATGAGCAATACCGAACACGTACAATAAAATTGTACGAAGAAAAACTAGGTGCTGTAATGGATGATAAGAACAATGAAAAAATTTACAGAATAATACTTGATGAACTTTACGCAAGAAAAGAACAATCAACCCGTTTTCAGGCTCGTTTCAACCCAACCAACGCCCCTCTCACCCATTCTACCCCACTAACACCTGAAAACGTAGAACAGGCACTAAAGACCTCTGGCAAGCTATGTCAAGAGCTACATTTTCTTATTAATGACGTTAAGGGGGTTAGTCCGTCCCCTAAAGTCCTCGTGCTCAAACCCGAAGCATTAAACACAGATGTACGACAGGCAACTGAAATAGCCAAAACGAACGCTCCTATATCTCGTGAAATGGCTCTTCCACGCGAAGTAACCTTTGAACAGATAGCAGGATATGAAAACGAAGTGGCTAATCTCCAAGACATCGCTTTCATGTTAAAAGAAAAAGACCCACATGCACCGAAAGGTATTTTACTCTATGGACCTCCGGGAACAGGAAAAACGACCATGGCGAAAGCCTTTGCTGCAGAATGCAGAGATTTTGCCACATTTACACCCATAGAAATGGGAGGAATATTTACTTCTTATATCCATGAAAGCGCGAATAAGCTAAAAAGATTCTTGGAAGATGCTCAGAAGAAAACCTATGATGCTGGAAAATCGACAGCGATTGTTTTTCTCGACGAACTGGAAGCAGTTGCCACTACTATCGAAGATGCGCGTGCTGGAGCAGGAGTAGATGATAGAAAAGAAGTGCGAAAAGTATTGCTCGAATGGCTAGATGGAATCCGTAATATTAAAAACCCTTGGGATTCAGTACCAGTATTCATGATAGGTGCTACTAATTTCAAAGAAACGATTGATGAAGCCCTCACGAGATCAGGCCGCATGGAAGAACATATATACATGGGAGAACCAAGTCCAGATGGACTCGGGAAAATTATGCAGTTAAAAGCCAGCGAGGTAGATTTCGTAGATCCAAATATAAACTGGAGCGAACTTTCTCATAAAATGCATGGTGCTTCAGGAGCAGATGTAGAATCATTACTCAGACGCGCATATCGCATAGCAGTCACACGAGCGAAAAGAACTGGCGGAGAACCTCGAAAAGTCACAGAAGCAGATATCATATCTGTTCTCCCACAAATTGAAGCTGCACGAAAACGAAAGAAAGAGGAAATAGAAATTAAAAAAGGTCAACTCGGTTTTCAAACAGGCAAATAGTCACTTCAACCCCAAAGACCTACCCCAATTCTTCCGTACATACCGATATATCATGTGATATATTAATAGCATGATTCCCAGAAACATTGAGAGAATGCAAAAGGCTTTGGATACATTTGAGATTCTTAGGCCATATAAGGAAAAGGGTGAAAAAGTTCCACCGCTTTCATCGGAAGCCCAAATGCGAGTAAAAGACAGGATTGCAGTCGCTGAGCAAAGGATAAACGAACTCGGCGGGGAGGCAATCGATCCAGCGAGAAAACATCTAGCATATACCACCGAGTTTCTTGCAACCCCAGATTTTTTTGAAGTTTTAGTAGACCAAGAAAATGCTGATTTTAGCGCAGAAAACTTTCACTTAGTTGTTCAGATGATGCAGGCAACATTTGATACTCAGGGCATGAGGACACTAGACGGAAAGCGCATAACTGTTCACACCACTGAATATATACCAGGAAAAGACCCACAACAACTAACAGAAGAGCAAGCATTTGAAGTGGGCATGCATGAGCTAACTCATGGAAAAGTTGAACCAAAAATAGAAAATCCTCAACCAGGAAAAACTGTCAGAAGAACCGGAACAAAAGTAATAGTACTTGAAGAAGGAAAAGAACCTGTCGGGAAAAATGTACTACTTTATGAAGCTCAAACAGACGCTGTATGGATCATCGCGACTCACCCAGAAGCTGAAAGTTGGCATGATATCCTTTCTGCATTTAAGACACGACAATTCAGAGGAGATAAAATAGCGACGGATGCATTAGAGGCATTAACAATCGTTATGGATTGTGCATTTCCTGATTTTCAGACAGGAGTTAAATTTCTTGCTCCTGCATATTTTGCCTCTGAAGATATCATAATGCCATTATGGAATAGGGTGGATGCAAAATCTCACGATACGGCTTCGGCAATGACCTATTTCGCTGTCGCAAATAATCGTAACCATGCAGAGGGAATGCTAGAGGCAGCAAAAGGCCTAAGTGAAGTTATTAAAAAACAAAAGTAGATATCTTATCATTCAATGATTTAGATCATCGAAAAGATAAGTGCTAAAGTCGCAGCTCCCATCACTATAACGATTATAATCCCCAAGATATTTGACCCTAGTCCATTTGTATGGTTTCCCATGATCTTTTTATTATTAGAGATCATGAGAATGAGCACCATAAGGATAGGTGCGCAGATACCATTTAGTGCCGCTGCATAATAGAGCATTTGAAATGGATGTATGGAGGTAAAATTTATAAGAATCCCTACCAAAGTCGCGAGAATTATAACTATGTAGAATCCCCGGGCTTGATTAAATTTCTGAGACAATCCCACATGCCACTTCATACTTTCTGCCACTGCATATGAAGCAGAACCAGCAAGAATGGGAACTGCGAGAAGTCCTGTACCTAAAATTCCCAGAGCGAAAAGAACATATGCGAAGTCACCTGCCAAAGGCCTGAGTGCCGCTGCTACCTGATCTGCAGTTTGGATATTAAAAATGCCATTTTTATGTAATGTCGAAGCAGTCGTTATCATAATAAAAAACGCGACAACATTTGAAAAAAGCATCCCGATAATAGTATCCAGACGCATGTTACTAATTGCTTTCCGAGCGATGTGTGGCCGTCCACTTCCTAGAGCTTTCATGTCCCCTCGCTCTAGCTCTTCTTCTACTTCCTCATCTGCCTGCCAGAAAAATAAATAGGGAGATATCGTGGTACCCAGTACCGCAACGATATTTAGCAGATATGTTTTATCCATCGAAATATATGGAACGAGAGTCGCCCAAGCAATTTGACTCCAGTCCTGCTTTACCATAAATACTACGATTACATACGAAAAAAGCGAGAGAGTGAGATATTTCAAAAACTTAGCGTAGGTCGGATATGACACAAAAACCTGTAAAAGAAGCGTTACGATCGTCACTCCTATAAGCCAAAAAATAAACGGGATTTTAAAGAGAAGTTGTCCTGCTGCTGCCATCGCACCCAGATCTGCACCGATATTTATGACATTTGCCACGAGTAGTAGTGAAACTGCGCCATATAATAACGTCTTATTATAATTTTCTCTGATGACCCCTGCCAAACCCCGACCAGTCACAAGCCCTATGCGACCACACATCTCCTGAATTATCGTCATGAAAGGAAACGTAAAGAGCGTAGTCCAAAGCTGAAGATAGCCGAATTGGGCGCCGGTTTGGGCATATGTAGCAATACCCGATGGATCATCATCCGATGCACCTGTTATAAAACCAGGCCCCAATATTTTAAAGAATTTCTTAATCCTATTCATGTGTTGACGAAAAAACTATAACCTACTACAAAAGTTCATACACGTTTCTTTTACTTGATTTTGAGGATATTGCTTAATACCTTCAATATCTTGCAATAATTTCTTAACCGACGGAGACGAAGAAGCCACATCTTCTGGAGATAGTTCTGACAATTGCTTTCGAATATCAGTCATCTTATCTTCTACTGCTGACTGGAGATTATCTGCGGTCGGGATAGACATTTTATATTTTTCTGGATCGTCTGCCTCGGTACTTACTCCCTGCACCTCACCATTTCGAGAGTGAGGAAAAAACTGACTCAGATATGTATCTTTCGCCCAAAATATACCTATGCCCAAAATTCCTATGATAAGAAATCCTGCGAATATTTTTCTAAAATCCCAACTCGACTCCTCCTCTAATTCCTCCATCTGCTCTTCTTCCAGGAAATCTCGCTTCATTTTCCGCATAGTTTTATTGTAGGCGCTATAGAAGTTTTTTGCAATTTACCCTAAAGGAAATTCTTCCAAAATCTTAGTGGATGTGCCGTCATGATCTACATTTGAAAGATAGAGTTTTGAAACTTGAAAACTCATTTCAATAGGTTTTAGGAATGATAAGGCATTTTCTGCTTCACCCATCTGCGTCAAACGAGTGATAGTAATATGAGGAATAAATTGGTCTTTACTTACCGGGCTTCCCCATAAAACAATACCTTCCTTCATAGCGTCTGAAATCTCTGAGCTCTCAAGCATTCCTTGCTGTTCTTCTGTAATATGTCCCTCACGAAATGGATTAAGAAGATCCACTAGCTGACTATGATTTTCCAAAAGTGTTTTTTCTTTGACTGCGTCATAAAATAAAAAACCGTAGAAAGCACTAATACCGCTCAGTGCTACTTTAAAAGGCTTAATTCCTAACGCGAATTGTCGTATGACATTTTTTATCTGCTCAATATTCTTACTTGGATATCTTGTTTGATAAAGAGTAAGATGAGGAATATAAGTAGCATCATCGAGAACGAAGTTTGTTTTCCATCTTTCCGCAATTACCCTACTCCATGACAGTATCTGTTTTTTAGTTTTCTCGTCTGGAAGAACCACTACGTTAAGGTCGATAAAGGTATTCACTGAAGGGTTTTTAATTTTCTAGGATCTGACATCTAAGATCTAATATGTTTTTTAACTTTTTTAACAATCGCAGATGCGTCAATCTCTTCATATGCTAAAAGCTCGTCTTTCACTCCTGATCGTGGAGTTTTCAGCACTGCCATCTTAACTACCTGTGCTCCAGTTTCTGCCAACGCATCAAGAACGAAGTCACCAAGTCCCCCATGAGAATAATGGTCTTCGACAGTTATAATGGTAGGTTTTTCTGTCTCAGAAACTGCCTTAACTAGTGTTTTTTTATCAATAGGCTTGAGTGAATATGCATCGATCACGCGAATAGAAATTCCTGATTTGGCGAGCGTGTCGGCTGCCTTTAACGCTTCGTGCACAGTAATTCCCATACCGACGACAGTCAACACATCGTCTGCTGATTTTCTAAGAACTTTAGATCCACCGATCTGGAATTTTTCTTTATCACTGTATAAAACTGGCGTTTTCGGTCGCAGAGTTCGAAGATAGGAAATGCCTGTATGATTATTAATCTCCTCTATGAGTCGTGCTGTAGACATCGCATCTGATGGATGCAAAACGACTGAATTAAATATACTCCCGAACATCGCTATGTCTTCAAGTCCCATCTGAGATGAACCATCCTCTCCTATAGATACCCCGCAATGAGACCCGGTGAGGTGAATGGTCGCATTCGACAACGCTGCCATACGAACCTGATCAAATGCACGAGTGAAAAAAGCTGAAAAAGTCGATACCCACGGCTTTTTCCCCAGTCGTGAAAGTCCGAGTGCCACTCCTACCATGTTTTGCTCTGCGATAAAACACTCGATAAATCGATCCGGATGAACTTTCTTAAATCCTTCTGAAAACGTAGAGTTTTTCGTATCTCCATCGAGCACGTACATCGATTCGTCTGAGCTACCCAACTGTGCCAATATGTCGCCATATACTTCACGCGTGGCAATCTCGTCGCCTTTTTTATATGATAATTTAAGCGGAGCACTTGTAGATTTTTTCGAGGATGCCTTTGTTTTTTCAGGTGTTTTTAATGTGAATCGCAGAGCTTCATCTAAGTCGCCTAATTCCGCGAGTGCTTTTTCCAGTTCTTCTTTTTTTACTGCTTTTCCATGCCAATTATCTTTGTCTTCCAAAAATGACACGCCTTTTCCCTTTTTCGTTCGAGCCACTATCGCTACTGGTTTATCTGATTTATTTTCGACAACTTTTTTAAATGTCGATATGATTTCCTTCATGTCATGTCCGTCAATATCGAACACCTCAAATCCAAACGCAGAAAACTTCTTCGAGTACTCTTCACTATGCACGCCGAACATCGTCTCCTGACTCTGACCAAATCTATTCACGTCAACGATAGCTACCAGATTATTTAATTTATAATATGCAGCGAAATTTGCAGCCTCCCACACACTTCCCTCTGCCATTTCTCCATCACCCAAAAGTACATACGTTTTATGAGAACGATTTTCTGCTTTTCCAATATATGCAAGTCCTGCGCCCACCGATAGCCCCTGACCGAGTGATCCTGTCGCTGCATCAGTATAGGGAAATTCTGGCGTAGGATGACCTTCGAGTCGACTTCCAAATTTGCGAAGAGTCAAAAGCTCTTTCGGATCAAATGCTCCCGCTAATGCATAGAGAGTATAAAAAAGTGGAGCTGCATGACCTTTGGAAAAAATAAGCCGGTCATTATTTGGATTATGTGGGTTTTTCAGATCGTATGCGAAGTGCTTATCAAACAAAACGGTCATGACATCTGCTGCTGACATACATGAAGTGGGATGACCAGATGCTGAGGCGGTAGTGGACCTAATACTCCAAGCTCTTGCCAGCGCTGCTTTTTTTTGTAAGTCGTCCATCGTTCCTGATTATAATTGTATTTCCTATAGAAAATCAACAGTCTTTTTAGTATTATTCTCGTATGACCTATTTCGATGCGCTTATTCTATCAATTGTCGAGGGTGTTAGCGAATTTCTCCCTATATCATCTACCGGACATCTCGTCCTCGTATCGGAACTTCTGAAGATCCAACAGACAGAATTTGTAAAAAGCTTCGAGATTATTATTCAGCTCGGCGCTATTCTCGCAGTGGTAGCGTTTTATTTTAAGACACTTACTTCAAGTATCATGGTTTGGAAAAAAGTTCTCACTGCTTTTTTACCAACTGCAGTAATCGGATTTATTCTATACAAATTCATAAAAGGATACCTAATCGGAAACGAATCGGTAACGCTCCTATCGCTTCTCATCGGAGGAGTCCTACTCATCATTTTAGAACTTAAATATAAAGAGAAGGAGCATCATGTTGAGTCTGTAGAGAATCTCACCTATAAAAATGCGTTCCTTATAGGAGTAGCTCAATCTCTCGCCGTAATCCCGGGAGTCTCGAGATCTGCTGCCACCATCATAAGCGCGTTATTCTTAGGAACGAAACGAAAAACAGCTGTAGAATTTTCTTTCTTTCTCGCAGTTCCGACCATGCTCGCTGCGACAGGACTGGACATACTAAAGACCAAGCTCGCTTTTACCGGACCAGAACTCATGTCTCTAACCATCGGATTTATCGGATCGTTTATCGTCGCACTGTTAAGCATTAAATTCCTGCTCCGATTTATACGAAGCAGTACTTTTATTCCTTTTGGAGTCTACAGGATTGTCATAGCTATTCTTTTCTGGCTTTTTATTATCAAATAATGACAACTACATTTGAAAAAATATTTAAGATAGTCGGTACAATTCCAAAAGGCAAAGTGATGACCTATGGACAAGTAGCGAAGCTTGCTGAAATCTCCAATCCGCAAGTAGTGGGATATGCGATGAATGCAAATAAAAGACTTCATCAAATTCCTTGCCACAGAGTTGTCGGGAAAACCGGTGCGCTTACAGGCTATGCCATGGGGGGAATTGAGGTTAAAAGAAAATTACTCCAGTCAGAAGGTGTGGAATTTTTAGATGATAGGACTATTAACCTCTCTGTATCTTTATATCAGCCATAACTACTTACTCTCTTTTATATCCTCATGAAGTCGTTTAAGTAGAGATTCACCTGTGCTTTTAATTTTCTTTTCTATCTCGCTTGCTTTATCGCCGAGCATCTCCCAAATTTTCTCATGATTTTCATCTGATAAATGCTGGAGAAATGTTTTCTTATGTTCCTCTGGGAGCTCTGATAACACAGTATCTACAATTGTATGATGAAGACTGGACTCTACCAGTTCACTGAGATGAATATGTTCGTCCTCAGGCAAACCAAGTTTTTTTAGCTCGATATGAACTGTCTCTATGCTAATGATGTGTGTATAAAAATGTTTTTTCATAAATTCACCGGTCCCAAAGCAATTTTATCATCCGGATCATCGATAAAGAAATAGAGAACTGGACCCTTTTGGGATCCGTCAACCCGCTCTAAATACTGCATAACCTCAGGTGATCCGCCTAAATGCTTTTTCGTCCATGGTGATGGACCTGCATCACCGATAACGACCACCATTCCCTTTCCATTCTCAGGATTTACCACGAGCATTTTTCTATACTTATAGAAATCTCTATATTCACCGAACCGCTCCATAAATCCGGGAGAGAGAAACGTCTGCACTGCTATGTAATATTTTTCTCGATCGATATCTTTCTGCGTTAATTCTCCATGAGTAAAGTATCCCCAAGCACCCAGTCCGGGTGCCATACCATACTTATGGTATTTCTGTACATCCTCTGGAGTAGCGAGGTGCCCTTCCATAGTATCTCCGGAAAAACGCGCAAGATGCTGTTCTTGCCCGATATATCCATACGCTGTATTTAATCTCTTGTCCCCAAATTCCGGAACAACTCGCATGTCAAAATATTTATTCAAGATTCCGGATATTTCCTGCTCTTCGTTTTGAGTCAGCGATCCCACATCTCGCGGCAACTTTTCTGACAATTCAGCTACAAGGAGCGAGCTCTTACTTACTGTCTGCACATGCTCTTTAGCGACCACAAGTGGAACCTGTGGTAATGCTGTCAGAGCTGGTGATGCGGATAAAAGCATGATACCACCGAACGCACCTACAGCTAGCTGACGAGGAGAGAGTTGATGAGCAAAATGCTTGAGTGCCTCACCATGTCGCTCCCACAGACTCTTTTGTGTTTCTCGGTGAAGATCTGTCCATTTATTTTTAAGATGTTCGTACTGCTGCTTCGATTGATTTATCATGTATTAAGATTTTTTAAAATTAAGAGATATAGAATTTATACAAAACCGCTTTCCAGTATCAGTAGGTCCGTCATCAAATACGTGACCTAAATGTGATCCACAGTTTTTACATACTACTTCTGTCCGTATCATCCCAAGACTACTATCTTCCTGCAATTCTACATACTCTGCAGAAAGTGAGCGATCAAAACTCGGCCATCCACAATCACTATCAAATTTCGTTTCTGAAGAAAACAGCTCATTCCCACATGCCCCACACTCATACATACCATTATCAAAATTTTTATAGAACTTTCCTGAGGTAGGTGCTTCTGTGCCTTTTTCCCGAAGTACATGATACTGCTCTGGGGTTAACTTATTCTTCCAATAATCGTCTGATTGATTTCGCAAATCGTCTGCCATCTATTTAGTATAGCATTCTTTTAAAGACCGAAGAATTTCTGAAAAATATTCTTAGCATCTTGTATCTGTACTCCCTGAACGTCGTTTTTGGGACCTGCTGGCTTTCCAGGATTTGTACTACCCTGGTTGTTCTGATTATTTTGGATATTCGGCTTAACCTGATCACTTTGATTACCTGGATTAGGTTTATTATTTTGATTATTAGGAGCAGGAGGTTTTGGACCATTTGGATTATCTGGATTATTTAGATTCTTATTTAAAAGCTGGCCAGCGGACCCAGTAGGAGCACTATTTTTATTCGGCAATAACGCGCCTGACGGACGAGCTCCGTCTCTTGGCAAACTATCTTTTACTCCTGGTGTGAGATTTGGTCTATCAGTTTCTAAAATTTGTGGCTGACCTAATCTGCTCTGTGGTGCTCCTGAAGGCCCACTGGAAGGATTGACTGATGGGACTCCCGACGGGAGAACTTCTGATGGATTTCGTCTATTCTCACCTGTGGGAACAGGTCCTTTTTTATACCCATCAGCAGCATTAGCACACTTGTCTGGATTGTCTGAACAAAATGACTTACACGCAGATTCTGAATCACATCCACCTGGACCCTTAAATTTCGAGCCCTGTCCTAGTCCAGGGGTGGCTCCATCTTTCAAAGCACTTACTTTACTCAAAAATTGTGAACAGGTACTGAAATTGTTCGGATCACTACAAAATGTTTTACATGTATTTTCTGTCGTACATCCACCCGGACCCGTTTTCTGCTCACCACCACGAAGACCTGCCACTCTGGCAAAGGCAGAGCATTTATCTTTATTCGCAGGATCTTCACAAAGCGTTTTACACGTGTCTGCAGAAGTACATCCAAGTTCTGTTTTTGCCTTTTCTATCACTGCCTTACTAGCAGGATCTAGATTTCCACGAGTCAGATTATTTTTCTTAGCAAATGCAGAACATTTATCTTTATTCGCAGGATCTTCACAAAGCGTTTTACACGTGTCTGCAGAAGTACATCCAAGTTCTGTTTTTGCAGCAGCAAGTGTCGCATTTGCAGGCTTCGTAGGTTCTTTATAAAATCCTTTTTCTTTCGCAAATGACACGCACGCATCAACATTTACTGGATCCTGACAATATGTACGACATGTAGCTACATCTGTACAATTTCCAAGCGATGTGATAGGAAACGTAACGTTAAATTTCACAGCTTTTGCATCTGGACTAGAGGTAGGAGTCTGTGCAGATGCTGTTTTACTAAAAACAGACAAGAATAACACTAAAAATAGTAGGAAAAATATTTTTTTCATTCGCTTAACGTGTCAAATGGGTTTTCGGTTTCCGCAAAAGGATTTTCATACTGAGTGGATTGCTCGAATGGATTGGCATAGCTGGCCTGAAGAGGCAGTGCGCTCTCGCTAGAAGTGGTCTTTGCCACCAAAGGCACTTCCTTTGTCGTCATTTTTATGATAAGCACTGTTGATACTACACCGAAAACTAAGATAGCCAATATGGATGCTATGGTATTAAATGTCTTAGAAGATTTTTCTTGCTGAGGCGTTTCCTCAGACATTACCAACGAAGGGTCCTGAGAGATCTGGACAGAGAAATCTGGCATATTCTTAGCGTAGCAATCTCACAAAGACATGTCAACTCGATTATCTAACAATTCAAGCAATAGTGGAAATTGTTTATATTTTTCTCCCATTTCTAGATTAAAATGTCCTTGTCTTTCTTTAACGAGCAGCTCACCATTTAATTTTTCACTCAAATATTTTACTTGATCCAGGGGAACATAGGGGTCATTATCTGAGTGGATGAATATCAACTTCTTCGCGTGCTTTTTTATTCTTTCAAAATCAAAGGGAGTAGTAAATAACCCTCTCAAATCATCTCGACCTAAATCATCTTTAAATGCTCCGACCAAGATACATGTGTCTACAGAAATAGTATCTGGCAAACTCTGAAGTAATCCCAAAATCGCTACTGCTCCTGAAGAATGTCCTATGAGAATAGTCTCTGCGTTAAGCTGGAAATCATGATTTCCAAATATAAATGCATTATATTTTTCTATGTTAGGATTATCCGCTCTCGGCAAATCTGGTACCCAAACACTTCTTCCTCGTTTTTCCAGTTCGTTTTTTAACCAGGGGAACCAATTTCCAGAAGAGTTGCTACCTGTTCCATGTAAAATTAGTGCATTTTTCATACTCTATGCACCATGACATTTCTTAAACTTTTTTCCTGACCCGCAGTAACAGGGGTCATTGCGCCCAAGCTTCTTACTGACTACAGCAGAGTTTTGTTTTTTTGCCGTAGACCGTAGACTGTGGTCCGTAGACGTCTCTCTTGTACGTAATTCTTCCGAAATAGATGAGTTGCCTGCTGCTTGAAAATTCATCTGATGCTGGTGTTCGTGTGGCACTGCCACCTGAACTTTATACACCCTATGCACGATCTCATCGTCTATCGCCCCCATGAGCTGCTCGAACATTCTAAATGCTTCGTTTTTATATTCCACCAGCGGATCCTTCTGTGCATACCCCCGAAGTCCGATGCCGCCTCGCAAAGCGTCTATCGCGTCCAGGTGATCTACCCATAACGTATCGATGACCGACAGCATAACAAAACGCTCTACTTGACGCATGACCTGTTCTCCTATTTCTTTTTCTCGCTTCTCATACAAATCACGAGCTAAGCCACTGAGGAACTCTTGCTGTTGCTCCATGCCAAGTGCATGAATTTGCTCCACCAACTGCTTCTGGGAATTCTCATCAAATGGAATTATGGTCACCAACTCCTCAACGACCTGCTCAGCGGGAGATATAACCATCTCTGATACTCCTGCGTGCTTTACTGCCACAAGTGACGCAATACTCAGATTAATTTTTTCGAGAACATCATCTTTCAACGAATTCTTTTCCTCAAGCGCCTCCAATACTTTTCTTCTCAGTGCATAAATAATTTCTCGCTGTTTATTCAGC
Organism: Candidatus Levybacteria bacterium GW2011_GWA1_37_16; assembly: GCA_943354875.1. Classification (GTDB taxonomy): domain Bacteria; phylum Patescibacteriota; class Microgenomatia; order Levybacterales; family UBA12049; genus CALRDJ01. The sequence continues at coordinate 12,472 of CALRDJ010000009.1, forward strand.
ACATCATCGTACTGGACCAGATGCTTACGGATGTCGAAATTATGTCCTTCGACTTTTGTCTGTGCTTGCTCGATAGCCCGACTTACCAAGCTGTGTTGCAATGGCACATTTTCTGGCATATTAAACCTCGTCATAAGGCTTGCGATCATATCTCCACCAAATAACCGCATAATATCGTCATCGAGTGCTACGAAAAACTGTGAAAGACCTGGATCCCCTTGACGACCAGATCGACCACGTAATTGATTATCTATACGTCGCGACTCATGCCGTTCAGTACCGATAACATATAATCCACCGAGCTCAACCACCTCGTGATGCATCTTCTCCCATTCTTTCATCGCCTTTTCATTGGTTATTTGAGATTTGCCCGCTTCGCCGCGAGGCGAGGAATTTGAAATTTGTAATTTCTCAGGTGGCTCTCCGCCCAAGATGATGTCTACTCCACGACCTGCCATATTTGTCGCTACAGTCACCGCATTTTTGAGCCCAGCCATAGAGATAATCTCTGCTTCTCGCTCATGATTTTTCGCATTCAAAACTTCATGTTTTATCTTACGACGAGTTAAAAGCTGCGAAATGATTTCATTCTTTTCTATAGAGGTAGTTCCTATAAGAATCGGCTGTCCAGTCGCATAAACCTTCTGGATTTCATCTGCTACTGCACTATATTTCGCACGGGAAGTTTTGTATACAGCATCAGGTAAATCTTCTCTATTGGTCGATTTATTCGTCGGAATAACGACGACATCAAGTTTATAAATTTTATGAAATTCTTCAGCTTCTGTGATAGCAGTTCCAGTCATGCCGGCCAGCTTCTCATACATACGGAAATAGTTCTGAAGCGATACTGTAGCAATCGTTTTTGATTCTCTCTGAATGGGAACATTTTCTTTCGCTTCTATCGCTTGATGTAGTCCCTCAGAAAGCCGACGACCCACCATAAGACGACCGGTAAACTCATCGACTAAAATTACCTGATCCTCTTTGACTATATAATCTTTTTCTTTTTGGAAAAGCGTACGTGCTTTTAATGCTGCCTCCAAATGATAAACGATGTCGAAATTCTTCTCATATATATCTGCAACACCGTACAATTTTTCGATTTTGGCAATTCCATGATCTGTAAGGTGAGCTGTTTTTAACTTCTCGTCTATTTTATAATCACCATCCGGACTTAGTTTTTCAACTAACGTGGCATATTCATAATATTTCTGAGAAGGGACTTCATCAGGCGCTGAAATAATATGAGGAGTGCGCGCTTCATCGATAAGAACCGAGTCGACTTCGTCTACGATAGCAAAATAATATCCGCGCTGTACCACTTCTGAAAGATCAGATGCACGATTATCACGCAAGTAATCAAATCCAAATTCTGAATTAATACCATAAACCACATCTGCTTCATATGCCTGCTTTCTCGTCACGGGTTTTAAGTGAGCAAGTCGTGGATCAGAAACATTTGGCTCCACATGGTCAGGGTCAAATATGTATGACGTCTCACTGATAAGCGATGATACCGATACACCAAGCAAGTGAAATATGGGACCCATCCACCCAGCATCACGACGGGCTAGATAATCATTTACTGTAACCAAATGCACGCTTTTACCTGTCAGACTATTTAAATATAATGCTGGTACCGCAGAGAGCGTTTTCCCTTCTCCTGTTTTTTGTTCAGCTATTTTCCCAGAAGACAATGCAGAAGCAGCCATAAGCTGGACATCATAATGCCGAAGCCCTATGCTACGAAAAGATGCCTCGCGGACTAATGCAAATGCTTCAGGAAGTAGGCCGTCCAGTGACTCTCCATCTGCTATTCGCTTTTTAAATTCTTTAGTTTTTTTCGAAAAATCTGAATCTTTGTATTTTTTTACCTTTTCTTCTAAGGCATTGACCTGAAGAACCAGAGGTTCTAATTTTTTTACTTCTTTATCATTGGAGTCAAAAATCTTGGCAATAAAAGATAACATGTAGTTTCATTGTATCAAATTTTACTCCGCCTCGGCTTGACGCCGGGTCGAGACGGGCACAAAAAACCCCTTCTTTCCTAAAAAAGAAGGGGTTTTACCAACTGATCAATTGGTATCCCATACAGTTTACGGGATCAAACCAATTTTATTTCTTCTTCTTTTTTTTCTTTGCCATGTAAATTCACCCCCTCTTTTACCCTGACTCCTTCCCATTTTTGTGCAAGACCCGGAACGAGCAGTTGATGTAATCTCATCGTGAATAATTTGGAAGATTTTGTCAAGCATTTTTGCTTGCTTCAAAAGTGATGGTTTAGCCTGCTATAGCAACGAAAAAACACAAAGCTGTTTTTACTATTTTTTATACACCTTTTTAGACATTTGAGGCTAAGAAAAAAAATACTTTTTATTTTTTATTTTTCAGCAAAAAATTTTAATTTTATATTAAAAATTTAATCGAGGACTATTGAGGTTTTATAATGTCTTTACCGATATATTTTCGCAACACTTCTGGCACTACTATAGATCCGTCTTCTTCCTGGTAATTTTCAAGTATTGCGACAATAGTTCTCCCTATAGCAAATGCAGTACCGTTCAGAATATGAACAAACTTTCTATCATTTTCGTCAACGTATCTAATACCTAATCGACGAGCTTGAAAGTCCGTGGCCGTAGATGCTGATGTGACTTCACGATATGTATTTTGCGCTGGCATCCATGCCTCTATATCGTATTTTCGAGCTATAGGAAATCCGAGGTCTCCTGTACACATTTTTATAACCTGATAGGGAATACCCAATGCTTGAAATAATTTTTCTTCAAGAGACAACAAGTACTCATGCTCTACATCGTCATCTTCCGCCGACACAAACGTTACCATCTCTACCTTATCAAATTGATGGACCCGAATAATACCACGCGTATCTTTTCCATAACTACCTGCTTCTCGTCTAAATGCTGATGAAAATCCCACATACCGCTTCGGCAAATCTTTTTTCTGGAATACCTCATCCTTATGCATGGAAACAAGTGCGTGCTCTGCAGTTCCGACGAGTACCAATCCATCATTTGAAAGCTGAAACATGTCTTCATCTCCGCCATTCTCCATATACCCAAGTCCGCGCATGACTTCTTTTTTTATAAGTACTGGCGGAACTACTGGTATAAATCCTTCTTTAATCAGAGTTTCGAGCGCGAACTGAACAAGTGCGAACTCCAAAAGCGCTCCATCGTTTTTTAAATACGCAAACCGTGAGCCTGAGACTTTAGCTGCTCGTTCTACGTCAATAATGTCCAATCGCTCGCCAAGCTCCAAATGGTCTTTCGGAATAAATGAAAATTTCTTAATCTCTCCAACTTTTCTTATTACATCATTCTCAGTATCATCTCTTCCTACTTTCACATCTGACTTTGGCATGTTAGGTATTTTATATAACCAATCTTTTCGCTCCTGATCCAAAGCATTCAGTATTGCTTCCTGTTTTTCCAACTTCTCCTTTAACTCTCTTCCCTGAGTCATTTGCTCTTCAGTGGGTTTTCCTTTTATCGTATCGGTAAATACATTCCGTTCTTCTCGAATCTTCTGAACCAACGTATTCAACTCCTGAAACTTTGCATCTATCTCAAGTAGGTGTCCTACATCCAATACCACCCGCTTATCTTTCGCGGACTGCTCAACCTGATCTTTCTGTTCCCGAATTAATTTAATATCAATCATAAAATATTATTGTCATCCTGGAGCAAAGCCAGATTCCAGACGGTATCCGGCGAAGCGATAGGATCTTTAGATTCTATCAGTCACTTCGTTTCTTCCAGAATGACATCGTTGATTATTGACGAAAGTTCTTTGATTGCTTTATATCTGTGATTATACACCTTTTGCTCTTTTTCTGTTAATTCTACCTCATGGTAATATTTACCGATTTCCGGAAGAAAGAAAAAAGACCGATACGGATATCCTTTCGATAAACTCATGTGTGGATTTTTTGCAATTATCCCTTCTACTTCTCCTGAAACACTCCATACTTGGCCATCTGGCAAGGCTAAGCTCATGACAGTTCTAAACCATGCTTTGCGATTGTCTTCCGGCAATTCCTTTGAAACCTTTTTCATATGCTCGATAAGCTCTTCATCACTGGCGTCATATCCCAACCACCGCCTACTTTTAACCCCAGGTTTATTTCCTAGTGCAGAAATTTCTATTCCACCATCATCAGCTATAGCAGGAAGTCCTGATTTTTTCGCATAAAAAAGCGCTTTCAAGTGTGAATTCTCCTCATACGTAGCTCCTGTCTCCTCTACATCATCGGTAATACCTACATCTCTCAGCGAAACGAGCTCGACAGGAAAATTTTTTAAGATTCCTGAGATCTCCGCCAATTTTCCCTGATTGGTAGTCGCAATTAAAATCTTTTTCATGAGTACTATTATATAGCATCTTATTTGACATCGTTATCGCCACAAATTACAATCTAATCCTATGAATAGTATTCCTGTATTATCACCTGTGACATTACCGTGGTATCAACTTCTCGACTCCGGCAATGGAGAAAAATTAGAACAGGTGGGCAACTACCGACTCAGAAGACCAGACAGTCAAGCACTGTGGACTCCAAATTTAAGCACTGACGAATGGCAAAAAGCAGATGCCATGTTTAATCGAGATGGCACTTCTGCTGAATGGATTACAAAAAAGGTTTCAGAGAAATGGGAACTACAGCACGATGGATTAAAATTTCTAGCCAAACTTACTCCATTTGGCCATATCGGTGTTTTTCCCGAACAAGCAGTTCAGTGGAAATTCATGTCTGACGCACTAAAACAGACCCACAAACCTACCAAAGTCTTAAGTCTTTTTTCCTACACAGGAATTGCCAGTCTTGTAGCAGCACAACACGATGCACACGTAACTCATGTAGATGCATCAAAACCTGCTATCTCATGGGCTGTTGAAAACCAAAAACTTTCAGGACTAGAAGACAAACCTATCCGATGGATCATCGATGATGCATTAAAATTTGTAAAACGAGAGATTCGCCGAGAAGTCAGATATGATGGCATCGTTTTGGACCCACCGAAATACGGTCGTGGCCCCGGAGGAGAAGTATGGCAATTTGAGGACTCATTTACGCAGCTTCTGGATGCATGCCGACAAGTATTAACCCCTGATCCACTCTTTGTGATAGTTACTGCATATGCCATCCCTATCTCTGCAGTTTCACTCGGAAATGTTCTAGAGCAAACCATGAGAGAATTTAGTGGAAAAACAGAGTATGGAGAATTGGCATTACAAGAGGAAAATTCAAATAGGCTACTGCCTACATCTCTGTTTACCCGCTGGTCAAAATCTTAAAATATTATTTCGTCTCAACTCCAAAAATATCAAGTGTTCCACCACAGTATTTCATAATCATATCGCATGCTTCTCGCAGAGACTTTTCTACCTGAGACGGCGTGATATCGAAGATCCCATCGACATTTATATATACATTTTTCGTTTCTAATTGCACTGCGGTTCTCTGAGCATCTCGATAATTAAAGTCTATATTAAATCCACCATTTTTATCAAAATATGCCATTTCTCCATCCCGATATTCTGTCGGACTTTCATCTCCTAGTAGATGTATAGTTTCTCCATTTTTTGCCAACCGTAAAATTGTCGGAAACTCCAATGCATCCAAATCAAATGCACCTACAGAAACTCTGTGTTTCATAACGACCAGATTATATGCATCCACACATGTATTAATAGTATATAAACCTTTGTTCAAGGCCACACGTCTCAACAGTGCTTCTGGACTTGGTCGCTTCGAGTGCCAATCTACACCCATTTCTTTATACAGATTTCTGTAATTAATTACCTCAAGATACTGACCCAATTGCTCTGTCGTTAATCCTTCCAGTGATTTAAGTAGCACTTCTTTTTCTTTCTCGAGTTCTGGATTTGTTTTTTCGATAGTAACCCCTTTTATCACGGCAACTCCTACAGAAATCGATGGAAATTTATTTTTCAACTCAGGATCTATAGAAAATATTTCAGGTTTACTGAGAGACTGCGAGGTCTGAACTTCAATTTGCTCATTTATGTTCTGGACGGAAACTTCTTCAAATCGTTTTTTTACAAATTCTTTATCGAGAGATAATATCAACCATCCTGCTTTCGGACCATGATCTTTCCCAATTAATGCATTGTAAATCGCAGCAAATGTTTCCTTTCCTGTGAGACTTAATTCTTTCCCATATTCATAAATCTGGGCTTGGAATTCTTCCGCATCCCAATTTTTATCTAACTTCAAACTAATCTTCTTTAATAATTCTTTTTGGTTATTATTTAGGTTTTTTGCTCCATTAGATACTGTTTCAGATACCACGAACTTTTCAGAATCGGGCGCATATTTTTCTACCCATATCTTTGCATATTTCGCCCATTCCTCCAGCCCTTCTTTTTTAATCTTTTCCTCCATGTCAGGCATTTGCACCCATTGCGCCAGCGTTAAAAAACGAAATTGTGGAGGAATTTTTATGTCTCCAACTGCAGAAAGCTCGAACGCCCGTGCAAAGTCTGTAGATTCTTTATTTTCATATTCCTGTGCAGCTTTCAGATAGTCTTCGAAAAGCTTTGGAATGATCTGAGTACCAAATGGATTAAATTCCACCGCGGTATTTGGTTCTGTTTTTATCATAAGAAATCGAACCATTTCCGGTGGCATAACTTCGAGCAATTGCCCACCGGTTAAACCAAGTCCTTTGGATGAAGACATTTTTTTACCATCATAGAGAAAAAATTCGTACGGTAATTTAAGTGGTGGCTCTTTTCCAAATACGTTTTTGGTTATATTTCTTGCTATATCATAGGTGCCACCCGCAGAAGCATGATCTTTTCCGGCACCTTCGATGGTTACACCAAAAGTCCACCATTTTGCCGCCCATTCTACCTTAAATGGCATTTTTGCATTACCGTCAAATGGAGACATGGAGCCTGTCATACCACAGCCCTGAGCCCATTTCACGAGGGTCGGATCGCACACAAACTGAACTTCTTTTCCATCCCAAGCAGTTATTTTCGTAGTTCCGAGTTTGCCACATTTCGGACAAACCACCTGTAAAGGAAACCAATCATTCTTAACTGTTTTGTTATACATCTCTTCGTATACTTTTCTAACCTCCGCAGTATGATCCAGAACAAATCGAATCGCATCGTTATATATTCCTTTTTTATAATATTCTGAGGCTAAGTAAATTTCTCCTGTTATCCCGAGGTTATGAAATAAGCCTTTCATTTTCGCTCCAAAGTATTCACCAAAAGTACCCTTTCCATCAGGAGACGGGGCTACAGAAATGGGAATACCCATATAATCCGCATGGGAGTTTATTAGATTTTTAGGAAGTCCGTCTATGGGATCAAGGTCATCAAAGCCAAAAGTAAATTTAACATCATTACCTTGTTTTCTAAGAATTTTAAAAAGCACATCATGTATGACAGGACCTTTCAATCCCCCCATGTGAATTATTCCTGATGGAGTCCATGAGTCGTTGATCCACTCTGTATTCGATCGATTTTTAAGCAACTTATCCGCCCAAAACATATTCAGATTATACCACGTTTAGCGCGCCCCTCTTTGCGATGCGCTTGCTTTCTCAACGATAGGACGTATATGTATCGGGATAGAGCTAATCGCGTCTTCCGAAGTTAGATTCATAGATGAATATCTACGCACTTCTACATCGCCTTTCCAGTTGGTAAATTGAGTTTTCACTTCTGAACCAAAAGGATAAGACTTATCATCTCTTCTCTGAATCTCAACAGATGCTGGTCTTCCATCAAATTCGAATCGAAATAGATCTTGTCCTAATAAAAAATCGTGCAAGGATTTGGCTGTTTGCCCATGCTCACCTGCATGAGCTGTCGCTACCCCACTTGATCCATGACCACCAGACTCAGGCCTACCATGTCTATACACAACGTCTTTAATAATTCTTGGCCTTCTTCGTCCTCCTTCAACTCCTGTATTTGCCATATTTTGCCTCCTTTCTTAAAACGCCTTAACCTCTTTCTCTTCTCACATGATGTTGTAGTTCTACTCCAATTGCCCGTTTATTCCATGCCCATTCAGATACTGGTTTTTCTTTAAAATCTGATGCTGAGAAAATAACTCCATGCCCTCTATGGGGAAAGATGATATTCCCTCCGCCGTATACAATCACATTCGGTAACGTTGCTTTTAATGACCCTAATGAGTCAAATAATGCTCTCCGTGCCCGCTGACCGGAACGATTTGAATATGTTAATGCTCTCGTCATAATATAAAAAACCCCTCTTCTAGGGAGGGGTTCTTGATCTTTTATGTAGGCTGGTTTGCTACACGCGACTAAGACCCCTCAGAGAGGGCTGCTTCTTAGTCTTATTAACGCACATAGATTTCATCAAGCTCATAATATCAATCATAAATCGTGTTGTCAAGTAAGTATTTTATGAGAAATTCCTTTTAGGAATCTTACTGCCATTTCTCCCAAGTCTTTCACATGATATCCACCTTCTTGAATGATGAGAGTCGGGAGATTAAGAGACGATATATCTTTTCCGATAGTCTCATAAAAAGGCATAGTGAGACGAAATCCTCCGATAGGATCATGTTCATACGTATCAAATCCAGCAGAGACGATAAGATATTTCGGATTATATTTTCTAATCTCTTCAATGGCATTCAGGAGCACGGAGCGATATACTCTATTTCCTGTACCTAATCGTAACGAATAATTTTTCGTATATCCGATCCCTCCCCCGCGTCCTGTTTCGTTCGCAAATCCTGAATAATAGGGGAATTTCTGTCTCGGATCTGCATGGAGAGAAACATATAGCACGTCAGATCTATCATAAAAAATACTCTGCGTACCGTTTCCATGGTGAAAATCTATATCGAGGATCGCTACTTTTCCCTTCCCAGATAAGTACTGTGCCGCTATAGCGGCATTATTAAAATAACAATATCCTCCCATACGACTAGGTTCCGCGTGATGACCTGGAGGACGCGTCAGTGCATATACTATTTGATCGCCACGCAGCAACCTATCTGCTCCGGTTAACGCAGTATCTGCTGAAGATTTCGCAGCAGAAAAAGTTCCACGAGTAAGTGGCGCATACGTATCGTTAATAAAGTACGACGGAAATAATAATTCACTTTTTTTCAAACCTTTAGATCTGTTTTTTATAAATCGCACATATTCCAAGTCATGAACAGCCAATATATGATGGAGTGGAAATGATAAAGGGTTTTTAAAGTTTCCAAACCGAATTGATTTTAAAGATTCGACTATAGATTCAATTCTGTCCGGAACTTCCGCATAGGACTCCCGCACCCCGTCATATAGTTCATATGGAGGATTATGTTCTCTGTGTTTTGGTGAATAAATTATTGGAATACTCATATTTTTATTCTGTCTGCCGGCCGGACAGACAGAATGTCTGTATTATTTGGTTTTTCGTACTACCTCTGATACTTCTTTTCCACGATAACTTCTAAATATCTCTTTCCGCGGTAGATACATAAACACAAAATCTCGTAAGCCACTTGGCTCTAGCCCATCACCAACCGCAACATTTTGCCGAAGAACCTGAGCAGTGCTATTCCATGGAAATGTTTCAGGCATAATCATTCCTGCTGATCGCCCGACTCCAAAAGCTCTAGTCATCCAGTTGCACTCAGCATAAATAACTGCCTCTGGTCCTAAATCATTCAAAATCTGAGAATTAAGATTTGTTACCGCTCCAGACATAAGACCTTTTTTTCGGTACTGAGGATCCGTAAACCATTCTGTATTTTCCACTAACATTATTGGATTACGTTCTCGTCTGAAGTCAATTCGCTCTGCGGTTGCTGCGGTCACAAATTTTCCATCATGCTCTACGCCCGTAAACCAAACTTGTCGCAAATGTGGCGGTAAATTTCGTTGTGCTTGCAAACGCTGCTGCAGATCATGTATCCCTGACTCCGTCCACTCAAATGCACCAGACCATAAGCCTAAAAGACTCTCTGCCATAGAGTCTTCAATTTGTGAATGAACCACATACCCACGTCTTAGCATGGAATCCAAAGATTTTTTAATAGAAATTTTATCGTCTTCACTCTGAGCATAATTCGGGATAACGCGATAGCTAAGCTCTTGGGTAAAATCTCTACTCGACATAACAGCTTGACGAGTTGGAGCATTGGTTCCTAAAACTATTAACCAATACGGGTCTTCTCTCCAGGTGCTATCAATTTTTAAAGATACCTCAGCTTCTGTTCCTTCAGGTAAGTCTTTATGTCTCATTTCTAAATCTTTATAGGCAGATTTTGTGAAGAGTCCTCGAAATACCGTTCTCGTTCTCCCTTCATGCTCAGCAATACTGGCCATTCGAGAAAGTCCTGAGACTAAATGATCTACATCTCTCACAGGAGCTCCTCTCCAATTCCAGTATAATCGGTCATAAGATCGTCTTTCCAGACCTAAGGATCCAGTACTGGTTACCATGGCTTCTAAGTTTTGTGAATTACTTTCTATATTCATATTTTTCACCTCCTTTGCCCGCTATAGTTTTAACGAAAGCGGGTTTTTCCCACTAAAAAACCCCTCCTATGAGGGGCTTGTCTGGAAAACTTTACTTATTTATTTAACCAAGACAAAAACCCCTCAGAGAGGGTTTCTTCTTGGAAACTGATACTACAATCGTATTCATTTGATGTATCTTAACAAAATATTATAAATCTGTCAAATAATTATCCTGAGATTATCTCCACCTCAGGCTCAGGATAAAAGCCGAATGCTTCGAAAAACCTCTGAGAAATGAGCTTAATAATTGAGTACACATCATCAAATTTCGCATGATCGATATTTGAGATATAATTCGCATGCTTCTGTGAAATCTGTGCCCCACCAACTCTATATCCGCTAAGTTCAAACCGGTTAATCACATATCCCATCGATACTTTTCCATGCCACTTAGTGTCTATGGATTCCTTCGCATCTGGCCATATTGATGCGATTTTTTCAACTGCTTCCGGATCAGTGATATTTTTAAACACTGAGCCACACGACGGATACTCGATCGGATGATGAGACGCTCTGTAGTCAATATTTTCCTGATATACCTGTTTTGCTTTTTCAATCTCTTCTGAGTTTGCAGATTTCAACTGTAACCAAACCGAAGAAACAATCATATTTTTATTTTGTTTTAACAAACTATTCCGATATCCAAACCGCAGCTCATCTTTCCTCAAGTCTCGCAACTCAGAATTTGAATCCTTCATGTCATACGCGCTTACTTTTTCTACAACATCTTGTATCTCATGTCCGAAACATCCTACGTTTCCTCGTACTGCAGCACCCACAGAGCTTGGCAATCCTCCAGCCCACTCTAGTCCGATCAAATTATTTTCAAACGAAAACTGTATGACGTCATCCAATGTCACTGATGTAAATATCTCCAGAAGCCCGTCGGAATGGATCTGTATTGAATCGGATTCTGCTTTGCAAAACCAAAGAACAACTCCATCAAATACCGTATCGCTCATGAGTAAATTTGCTCCCAAACCTACCGGAAGAACATGTCTTGGCTTATTCTGAGCAATATATTCCATCGCCAAGCTTAAATCTTCTTTATTTTCGATTTTTAAAACAGTTTTAGCGATACCACCTATTTTATAAAAAAGAATTGTATTAAGAGGAAAATCTGTAAGTATTTGCATGAGGATTACGCAATAACACCAAGCTCTTTGCCTACTTTTTTAAAAGCTGAAATAGCCAAGTCCAAATCAACTCTTGAATGAGCAGCAGATGGAATAAGTCGAATACGAGCAGCACCCTTCGGTACCATAGGAAATTTAATAGGAGTAGCAAATACTCCTTCCTCAAATAACTTCGCACTCATCATAACAGACTTATCTTCATCGCCAAGCATCACTGGAGTAATAGGACTTTCTGAATTTCCGCAGTCAAATCCTAAAGCGCTGAGTTTTTCACGCAAATACTTCGCATTCTCCCACAACTTCTCTACCGGCTCAGCTGATTCTTCCAATATTTTTACACCCTCCAAAACTGCTGCTGTATCAGGAATAGTAAGTGCGATGGAGAATAAAAACTGCCGTGCATTCTTTTTATAAAAATCTATAAGTGTTTTCTTTCCTGCGATAAATCCACCCTGAGCTGAAAATGCTTTTGATAACGTCCCAACTTCTATATCGACTTTTCCATGCAGACCAAAATGATCCACAATCCCTCGTCCACCCCTCCCCACAACTCCCTCACCATGCGCATCATCTACCATGACTAGTGCACCATATTCTTCGGCAAGCTCTACGATTTCAGGAAGCGGAGCGAGATCTCCGTCCATAGAAAATACTCCATCAGTAACGATCAGAATCTGCGGAGCTTCGCCATTTACTTTTGGAATTTTAGTCAATTCTCCTGCCAGTTTTAGCTGCTCGGCTAGATCTCCCATGTCTGCATGTTTATAAATAAATTTATTTTTCGCCTGAGAGAGACGAACTGCATCGATAATAGAAGCGTGATTCAGCGCATCTGAAATAATAATGTCTTCTTTTCCGAAAAGAGTCTGTATGGCAGCAAGATTTGCCATATATCCTGAAGATAAAAGAATGGCCGCCTCAGCTCCCTTAAAACGCGCTAATGCAGTCTCTAACTCTATGTGCAATACATGAGTTCCGGCAAGCGTTCGATAGCCAGTGCCAATCCCATATTTTTCTATTGCTTCATGCACTGCTTTTTTTATCCGATCATCCTGCGCAAACCCCAAATAATGACTAGAGCACATGTTTAACATTTCACGACTCGCTATAGTGAGATATGCACCCTGTCCGGATTCAATCAGTCGAGGAGATACTGCGCCCACGAGACTGTCTTCAAGTTTTTTATACAATGCGGATTTAGTAGCGTTCATCTTAGACTTCCAAAAGGACTTTACCACACTCCCCAGATTTCATAACCTTCATCGCTTCTTCAAATTCAGAAAGTTTAAATCGATGAGTAATAATTTTTCGAAGGTCTACTTCTCCAGAAATAAGCAATTTCGTCGTATCCTCCCATGTTTCCCAAATCATACGACCAAAAACTGACTCTATAGATAATTCTTTATTAATCATGTATTTTCCCCAGTCGATATTAATTTCTTCTTTCGGAATTCCAAATGCTATAATTTTTCCAGCTATACGAGCTGCATCCAAAGCAACCTGAATACCTACCCGATTACCACTCATCTCCAGCACTGCCTCAAATGTTCCATATTCTTTCTCATCGAGTGCTTCAACTGCCCGATCAAATCCTACTTTTAGTGCTAGCTCGCGACGGTATTCACGCCTATTCACACCGACTACTTCCTTCGCGCCATATGCCTTAGCTACCATGCCTGCACACAGCCCAGTCGGTCCAAGTCCCATGACTAAGACTTTTTTTCCTTTTACTTGAGCTTTCGTAACTACATTTACCGCGTTTCCCAAAGGCTCCTGGACACTCATAGACTCGACAGGAATAGACGGATCATTTTTCCATGTCGTACGAAGAGGAATAGTAGCGTACTCTGCAAAAGAACCATTGCGACCGATACCGAAGAGCTGCATGTTCTCACAAATGTGATAATTTTTTATCTGACACTGATAGCAGTTCAAGCAAAATATGTGAGTCTCTGAGGAAACATAATCACCTTTTTGTATTTTAGTTTCTTTCTCTGATTTTACTTCTACTACCTGTCCTACCATTTCGTGACCGATGATCTGAGGAGGTTTTATGTGACCCTGAGCCCATGGAATCCAGTCATAAATACCTATATCTGTTCCGCAAATAGAAGAGTACACTAATTTTACCAACACTTCTTCATCCTGCACCACAGGAATAGGCATTTGTTTTATAACCACACCTGGTTCGGGATTTTCTTTTACAACTGCGAGCATGGTGTTATCTGACATATGTGTTTAGCTATTAGAGAAGAACTGACTGTGTTATTTGACAGCCACTACAGTGTATTGCACTTTTCCTGCAGGCGCTTCCACTTCTACTTTATCACCTGGCTGCTTACCAATCAAGGCTTTTCCGAGAGGCGACTCATGGGATATCTTTTTTGCAGCAGGACCTGCTTCCCATTCACCCACCAAGGTGTATTCATCTTTCTTATCGCCATGATGTAAGGTAACTTTTGATCCAAGCTCAATAGATTGCTTACCCCCCTTATGTATTTCATCAATAAGAGTTGCCTGCTTTAAAAGCTCCTCTAACTCATCAATTCTTCCATCAATAAATGACAATTCGTCACGTGCTGCCACGTACTCTGCATTCTCAGAGAGGTCTCCCTGATTTCGAGCTTGAGACACACGACTAAGAACATCTGGTCTTTTTACTTTGCTCAATTTGTCCAGTTCTTTTTGTAAATCTATTATGCCTTCTTTGGTTAAAAAAATTTGTTTATTCATACTACCTATCTACACATGCAATCCCTCTATAATGAAAAAAGATGTGTTAAGTCAATGCATAGTATAGTACAATTTGTTACCTTGTCAATAAGGTGAAGTAATATAGGCTTACTCCTCAAAATGCCCCATAATATCCCTAATTTTTCTCTTTAATTCTTCTGTAATCTGGCATACAACCACCCCTGAGCGTGGCTGGCCATAAAGAATTGTATGTCCTATAGGCAATATAGAAATGAGGGGGATCACGAGTAAATCCTCTTCTCCATCTATGAGTATTACTATACGCCTATCATTTAATGTGCTCAATTCCTTGTCAATACAAGCAAACACCTCTTTTTG
>CALRDJ010000010.1 GCA_943354875.1 Candidatus Levybacteria bacterium GW2011_GWA1_37_16
AGTAAATCCTCTTCTTGCTGATCGCTGGGAACAAATCGCTTATACAGCTCTGGTAAAAGTCTTTGACATACTTCCTGAAGCGTTACATTTTTCGTCGCTTCGACAATAGCATGCCACTTATTTGTATCCCGGTAGAGGAAAAAATCCATCGCTGATGCACTGACTCGATCACCACTTTCAGTATCCAGATATGCCACGGTCGGACGCGGGATAGAGAAATCCATAGTCGGTGTATCTCTTATGAGATCGCGTTCTTCAGTCTCGCCCAATTCTTCCAGCATTTTTATATATGCATCTTTCATGTTCGTGAGGTAAATGGTTTGTGCGAGTCCGCCCCCAATGATGAGTCCATAATAAAATCCGAGCGTCACAAATGTGACGAGGAGACTGGGGATAATTTCCTGTTTTCGCATAGCTTCTGCGATTCCTTCAGGGGTCAATTCTATTTTCAGAGTTTCGTTATCAGCGACTAAAAAATTATCTTTTTTCCATAGTCTCACGCGATATCCGTCTTTTTTCGATATGCCCCAGAAAAGGAATGTGCCATAGTTGCGCTCTGTTACGAAAGCTCCCTGAATGCCGTTGAAGTGCTTCAGGAGGAGCGTATGCCATTGAGAGTTAAATAGGAGTTTGTGTATGGGCGTATCTCTATATAGATGGTGCTCTTTCAGTAGCTCTAGAACGACGAGTTCCTGGGTTACGAATAATAGTCTTGGGTGGTTTGGTTGCGTGGTAAATATATCCTCCCAGAGTCTGGCTGTGGTTATAGTTAATTGATCCACGTATGTGGAGGTATTTAAAATGCTGGGATTTGCGCATACCTCGTCGATGAATTTTTGGAGCATATTTCCCTCCTTCTTCCCCATGAGTCGTTCATTCACGAGTGTAATTAGTCGTTTTTTAACTAACTGAACTGCTTCCATATCATAACCAGGATAATAGAGGAGGGAAAATGAGTCAGTGCTTCTGCCGAAAAATGTTATCTGGTTTTCGATGAGTCTGTTTTCTGTAAATGCATGGAAAAAATGTCCGCGAGGGAGCCAAAAATTCGCAAATGAGATGCCGGCGCAGGCGAGTACGATGACATTTTCTGTAGCAGGAGTAGGATTATCGAATGCTGGTAGTGCGTATTGGAGGGTTGGATTAAATGCGTTCGGGGAGAGTGGAACGAAGTGTTGGGAGGTGGAAACACTATGGTTAAGAGTCAATTGTCTGACAGCGCTCTCAGCTGCTTCTGGACCAAAGAGTCGCTCTACTTCTTTTTTAAAAACTGCAGAGAACGCTTCTACCCGAGGGGTAATCGCGGGATTTGGATTGGTTCTTACGAAATTTTTCGAATATTCATAAAAAGACGTATCGCCATATTTGGAAATATTTTCCGATAAAGCAGGGTGATAGTGTAAGACTGCATCCTCGATTCGTTTTAATTGTTCCCGTGTGATACTCGTGCTCTTCGGCAGAATAAGCTGCTTGGCAGAGAACGTGAGTGAGTGAGCATACTGATCTGCTCGAGGAACAGAAGTGGAATATTCTACGTCTTTTGTGGTGTCGTCTGTGTTGGGCGGCATATTATATAGTAGCAAATGGAGGGATTTTTTATCCAGCCCAGTATATATTTCTATATCTCGTTCGGTAATCTGAGATAAGTCTGCTTCTTTCTCTTCTGATGGAACAAATTCTGCATAAAAACTGGGGAGAATGCGATTCACAATCTCTCCTAAGGTGACGGTTTTGGTAGCTTCTAAGATTTCTGCCCATCTATTCTTTTCATGTGGATACAGTAAGAGATCCAGTCCTGTAGCTGGGACGCGAGCATTTTCTGGACCGTGTAGAAAAAAGAGAGAGGGACGGGAAATAAGTAGATTTTCTGTGGGTAAATCTGTAACTGCCTCTACGCTTTCAGTGTCTCCATATTCTGTCTGCATCGCGACGAATGCGTCTTTCATGCGGGTAAGGTTGAGTGTTTGCGCAGGACCACCACCTAAGTGGAGTCCATGATAAAAAGCGAGAATAATAAACGTGAGTAGGGTATTCGGGATAAGTTCATTTTTTTGCATGGCATCGTACAAACCCTCTGGTGTAAGTGCTACTTCATAGGAACCATCAGGAGATCTGAGGTAATTTCCATCTTTCCAGAGCTGCACTCGGTATTTGCTGTTTTTAGGGAGTCCCCAGAAAAGATATGTTCCGTAATTTTTTTTCCTCGAAAATGCTCCGTTCAAACCTTCGAAATGCTTAATAAGGAGATTTTCATATGACGGATCAAATAAGATTTTGTGAATAACAGTATCCTGGTGCAGGTGGTTTTTTTCGATCAGTTTTAAAGTGATTCTTTCCTGAGATAGGAAAATAAGATTTGGTATAGATCCAGAGTATGATGCAAATATTTTTTTGAACAGCCAATAGTTAATGATCGTGAGCTGGTCATGGTAATTGGAGGCGCTGAGTGCATGAGGGCTTGCGAAAATTTCATCGATGAGTCCTCGTATGGTTTCGGCGAGTTGTTTCGGTATCGCACCCTCTTGCTGGAGTGTTTGAATGCGTTTTTTAATATCATCTATGGCTTCCATGCCGTATGGTTCGTGGTGGATTACCGGTCTGGCATCTGCCGAGTGTCCGAAAAAAGGGAGCTGGTGTAAATTTATTTCTGAACCATTAAAGGTATGAAAGAGCTGTCCTCGAGGATACTTATAATTGTTAAATGAAATGTTGGCGCATGATAGCGCTATGGCGTTTTTTAATTTTGGGTGGTCTTTGCCAAATGACGGGAAAGCGAGTTGGGTAATAGAGCTCAGAAGATATGGATGGGAAAGTGGACCGGAGTGTTGGATGGTAGAGACGAAATCATTTTCTTTTAGCTGCTTTGCTACGCTTTCTGCTATAGCTACTCCGAGAAGTCTGGTTATTTCTTCTTTTATGACTGTAATATATTCAGATTTTCTGTTCTTCGCTGTTTTATTTCGGTTTTCTCGAATTTGGTTTTTCGTATATTCGTAAAAGGTGAAAGGTCCATGTTTCGTGGCTATCGTACCGATATTTGGTCGTGATGAAAAGACTTTAGCTCTTAGTCTATCGAGGAGGCTTTGGGTGAGGGGAGTTCCGCTCGGTTTAACACCCAGCTCTATCGACTTAAACGATTGGTTATCTCTGTTAGTTTCGTCGGTTGAAATGCTTTGCTTATCGTCAAAATCAGTGTCCATATATTTTAAATCTAAAAAATCCCTAAAAAGGACTCATACTATTATATTAGAAAGAGAAGTAAAGTCAAATTAAGCGTTTATTTCTAAATCCTTGTCCTGAGCCAGATTTTAAATAACTTTCAAATCTTATTGCGTGTACACGGGTTGGAAATGAGCAATACCATATCAATTTAATTGGCCTCAAGCCTTTTGTTGCCAAAGACTGTCCATTTTCATGTCTCTTAACTCTTTCTTTCAAGTCGTCTGTAGACCCAGTATATATAGATTTATTGGAGAGTTTGAGAAGATAAACGTAGTACATTGTTTTCACCCTTCGCGTAACGCTTCGGGTGACACACTTCTGTATATGGCTGAAAGCCACACGAAACTCCGCATGAGCGGAGCGAAGTGTGGCGGAGGGGGTACGATTCGAACGTACGGTCCTGACATGCAGGACACTTTTTGGTTCAAAGAACCTGGGTGCACTAAACCGCTATGCGACCCCTCCGAAATCCTATATTAAGAGGATTATACTCTCATTTTCGTAAAATGCAATAGGGGTTTTGAGGCTAAACTTGACAAATTTCCTACCCTATAGTAGGATATTCTTAATGTCTGAACAGCCACGAATACCTCAGAAAATTGTAAATGCGGGGAGAAATCTCTTAGGCCTTTCGAATATGGGTCGTCTTTCTAGCCGTGGTCCAGCCTTGTCTCACGCAGAGGCACATATCAGACCAGCAGTAGCTGGAGTGGATGATATTCTGGTAATTCCGCATGCAGCTAAAGATATGGATAAGGCTGTGGCGTCAGTGACGAGGGCTTTAGTTCGGCTCGGTGCGAAAGAAAGCGCCATAACCTCTTTACATAGTGAACCGGGGGCAGCTGAATCAAAACTAACCAACGCTCGAGTTATATACCTAGCTGGAGGAGACACCTATCATTTGACCGCTAATATGGAAGGACTTCGAAATGCAGATGGATCGTTAGTGGATCCTCGTCCCGGCGCATTGCCAGAGCCTGTTCGTGAGCAAATCCGAAAAAAAGTAGCAGAAGGAGTCATGACGATGGGTGCCAGCGCAGGGCTTATGGTGATGTTTGACGATGTTAGGGGTGCTCATGATCCTACCAGTTCTGTCATGAAGACATCTGATGGACAACCAGTAGTTTCTGTGAAAGGGTTGGGTTTGATATCAGACTCATTGAATGTAATTCCTCACTATAATGACCCACTTACCGATGAGCAAGTTGCCGAGCTAACTCAGCTTCATCCGCTTATGGAAGGTATTTTGGATCAGGTTCCGGACATGGGTGGTCATATCGGATATATTCTACAATTCGATCCAGAACGTAAAGTCCTGGGAATACGTGATGATGCATACTTCGAAGTCAAAGGTGATAAAATGACGCTTCATGGAACCGGAGAAACTGGCGCAGCGCTTTTTGAGGCAGGGAAATCAAAGCAAGACATACAAGCCCCAGCAGATTTAAGCCACCTTTTAACTTCTAAATAAAGTCTTAGCAACTATAGGCTTTTATGGTATAATAGCGAGATGGTAAACAAGCTGGAAGTAAGGATAGTTAGAGGAGTTCAGAGATGGGTGGTACGGCGTGTTGACGATAATCCACTTATCGATAAGCTTCTTAAAGCTACTCGTGCGAAAAAACCTGATACGCTTCCTCTTCATGGAGCTATTCCTCAAGATCAGCCAAAACCCCCATCACGATAACTCGTAAATAGTATAAAGTTTAGTTTCCTCTCTTGACACGAATTGAGCCCTTCTCTAGAATACCTCTATGGTAGCAATTTCAGAAGGTCGTAGAGAAACTCAGGCGTTGGTAGTAGCTAGGCGAGCAGAACGACTTCTTTCTCATCACAATAGAGCTCCTCGCACTCAGCAGTCGGTTGAGTTAATTCCAGAGGCTACGGAAATCTCAGTAGACCCTCGTGCATATAACTCCACAACAGATGTTTTCACCTATCATCCGGATTCTAATTCGTATGTTCACATGAGGAGAGTTACTACTACGAAACCTGCGAACATGCTCGGGCTCATGGATAGAGTAAGGACAGAATTAGTACCTATAGATCCGTACCAGTAGAGCAGCCAATTTATGCGAGTGAAGCAGCACAGGCTTCTCGTGATGGCGCGATGTTTGGTCATGATTTGCCACATAGTTCAGAGAGAATGCCAAAACCAATTGGCTCCCGCTAGACCTTCAGATAAATTTGAGAATTTCTGACTCTCTTACCCCACTAGTTGCTTACTTTCTCCCGAGGTCGGAGTTTATTCCGATATTTCATCGGGATCCTCGCGTCGCAAGGGCGCAGCTACGAGGGTCTGCGCATCGATTTTTAAAAGCGATGCTTGACAAAATTTTCAATTAAACTATAATGGTCTTTACCTATGTAAAACCGTAGCCATAAAAGCTTCTGGGTTTGTCCCCGCTTTTGGCGGGTTTTTTAATGCATAAGTTCAGCGTCTAGACATTAGCGCTTAGCGTTTAGTTTGGAATATAACTAGTCGCTAGACGCTAGTACCTAAATACTTGATTGCACTTTTACAATTCGCGATACATACAGCACATCAAGAAAATAACTTCAAGAGAAGAAGCACCATTTTAGTAGATAGTGTTTCTAGATCAAGAAGTGGTAGGAATTTTCTCAGATTATTCCTGGCTCGTCGCAAGACGGCCAATAAAAAAATCTGAGATTCTTTTTGAGAATTTGATCCTGGTTCAGGATGAACGCTGGCGGCGTGCCTTAAGCATGCAAGTCGAACGGTTTATAGCAATATAAGCAGTGGCAGACGGGTGAGTAACGCGTAGGAATCTACCCCTGGGTGGACCATAGCTCAGCGAAAGCTGGGGTAATAGTCCATGGTCTCGCAAGAGTAAAGATCTTTACTGATCGCCGAGGGAGGAGCCTGCGTCCTATCAGCTAGTTGGCGGGGTAAATGCCCACCAAGGCTATGACGGGTAGCTGGACTGAGAGGTTGACCAGCCACAACTGCACTGAGACACGGGCAGTACACCTACGGGTGGCAGCAACTGGGAATATTGCGCAATGGACGAAAGTCTGACGCAGCGACGCCGCGTGGAGGATGAAGGCTTTAGGGTTGTAAACTCCTTTTGATAGTTCTTTCACGGACTATAGAATAAGCATCTACTAACTACGTGCCAGAAGTCTCGGTAATACGTAGGATGCAAGCGTTATCCGGATTCATTGGGCGTAAAGTGTGCGTAGGCGCCTTACCAAGTCGTACTTTAAATACCAAGGCTCAACCTTGGAACTGGGTACGATACTGATAAGGTTGAGGATTGACAGAGATACTGGAACAGCTAGTGTAGCAGTGAAATGCGTTGATATTAGCTGGAACACCAAAGGCGAAAGCAGGTATCCCGGTTCTTCCTGACGCTGAGGCACGAAAGCTAGGGTAGCGAAACAGATTAGATACCTGTGTAGTCCTAGCTGTAAACGATGTCCGCTAGCTCTTAGTGCAAACTAGGGGTGTAAGCTAACGCGTTAAGCGGACCGCCTGGGGAGTACGGCCGCAAGGCTAAAACTCAAAGGAATTGACGGGGACCCGCACAACCGGTGGAGCGTGTGGTTCAATTCGAGACAAAACGAAGGACCTCACCAGGGTTTGACATGATACCGTTTATGCTTTTAGAAATATTAGCAAATCCGCAAGGATGGTACCACAGGTGCTGCATGGCTGTCGTCAGCTCGTGCCGTGAGGTGTTCCCTTAAGTGGGGAAACGAGCGCAACCCCCATCCAATGTTATATTGTCATTGGAAACGGTCCCGCTTTTAACGGGAAGGAAGGAGGGGTAGACGTCAAGTCAGCACGGCCCTTATACCCTGGGCTACACACACACTACAATGGCGAAAAACAACGAGCTGCAAGCTAGCGATAGCAAGCAAATCTCTCAAATTTCGTCTCAGTTCAGATTGGAGTCTGAAACTCGACTCCATGAAGTTGGAATCGGTAGTAATCGTGGATCAGCAAGCCGCGGTGAATACGTTCTCGGGTCTTGTACACACCGCCCGTCAAGGCAGCAAAGTTGGAGGTGGCCGAATCTCGGCTCTGTCGAGAGAGGCCAAATTTAGCGATGAGGCTTAAGTCGTAACAAGGTATCCCTAGCCGAAGCTGGGGATGGATCACCTCCTTTCTAAAATAACCTGTAACAGCAGATTTATCTGACGTTATGGGGATCTGAAAGAGAGTAGGTACGGTAAAACCAGCAGTTAACGCCTAGCAGATGATTACTGACTTTAGTTGGTAAGAGGAACCTAGAAGTTGCTAGTTGGGAACAAGTACACCTAAGTGACCGATAGCACTTATTTCAATTTTAAATTGGAAGAATTCTATCAATCTTTTTCCTACCACTTCTTGATTTTGACTAGTATCGCGAATTTGTAAACCCTGCACTCACGACTTGCAGGCGGGGTACTGAGTGCAGGGTAAAGCTTACTTCCCTCATTTCTGTATAAATATTAGCCTCAGATTGTTTCAATTACGCTCAGATTTTGTTATACTGGTTGCAGTGGCGACACGTTAATCGTGTCAGCCGCGTTTGACGCGGCGCGATGGTGAAGTGGTTAACACAGCTGTTTGCAAAACAGCCATTCGCCGGTTCGAATCCGACTCGCGCCTCAACACAAGTTAAAAGTTAGAAGTGAAAAGTTAAAAATAAAAAGTACTATAATTTTACATTTTGAATTTTAAACTTTAAATTGTGATGTATGTTTAATCCAGAATACGAATCAGGTGAAAATGTCACCGAAGAAGAAACAGGATTCTCTGAAAAAGAGTTAGATCTCGATATTGAGGTCCGTGCAGGTGAGTGGCAAAATCTAAAACGATTTAATGCGTATAAAAAACGATCGAGACAAGGAAAAATAATTGTAACGTATCAGGCAGTCTCAAATAGGCTGAATCAACTAGTGGCACTTTATTATAAGCTAGTACGTGATGAGCCGACTAAAGGAGTAAGAATGTTGGCAGAGTTAAAACATTTACGGGTGATTCAGGATGTATTACTGAATTGTCTTATTTGGGAGCCACAGGGAGAGCTTGAGGAGCGTATGGTTCCGAAAGAGGTTTGGGACCTCATCCGATAGATAGGATATGGCACATGGGAAATAGCGCATAGTTGTGGTAAAATGATAAAACTATTTGCTATATGCTACGCGCTATTAGCTCATATGGGCCGTTAGTTCAGCGGTAGAACGCTTCTCTGATAAAGAAGAGGTGGATGGTTCGACTCCATCACGACCCACACACGGTGCATTGCTATATTGTTATATTGCTCAATTGCTAACAATAAAACAATCGAATAATTGAACAATGAATATCACCCCGATAAAAACCCATCAGATTACCCAGAAAGATTCAGATATTATTTCTGTTGTTGACCAGTATATATTAGATTTGTCTGAGAATTCGATACTCGTCATCACTTCTAAGATTGTAGCCATAGCGCAGGGTAGAATTGTTCCCATGGATGAAAAAACAGATAAGGACGTGCTTATCGCGAATGAGTCACAGTGGTATTTGCCCAGAAGTGAAAACAAATATAACGTCAGCATGACGATCACCAGGAACACTCTCGTGGCCTCAGCTGGAATAGATGAGTCAAATGGAGATGGGTATTATATTCTCTGGCCAGAAGATCCCCAAAAAGTAGCGAATACGATTCGAGAGTATTTGAAAAATAAATTTTCGCTGAAACATATCGGCGTATTGATTACCGATAGTCGAACCACGCCTATGCGATGGGGAGTGACAGCGTTGTCTATCGCATTTAGTGGATTTATGCCATTGAAAGATTATATCGGAAAGCCTGATATTTTCGGTCGAGATATGGTGCATACGAAAATGAGTATAGTCGACAACCTGTCTTGTGCTGCAGCTCTCGTTATGGGAGAAGGATCAGAGCAGACCCCGATGGCTATCGTGACAGAGGTTCCATTTGTAGAGTTTGTCGATCGGAATCCGACAGAAGAAGAACTGAAAGGTTTGCAAATAGAACCTGATGAGGACCTCTATGCACCACTACTCAAAAGTGTGAAATGGTTACGTGGGAAAAAATAAACTTTTTTTTGTCATGCTGAATTTAGTTCAGCATCTCCCTGTGACGTGCAAAAAGTAGATCCTGAAACACCCGTCTCGACTCGGAGATCCACCCTGGCTTGAGCCAAGCGAGACAGGTTGATCCGAGGCGGAAGTTCAGGATGACACCGCGAGAATCCTAGTCTCCTTGTCTGGTAGAGAAGCTTCTGATGAGGACATTGTAGTCCACTTGATCTACTGTTCCATTATCATCGAGATCTGCTCTGGCTTTTTCAGGATGAGCTCGGCATATAGCTGAGTTAAAGACAGATAGAGGATTGCTCATCAGTAGTGAATTGGTATCCACACAGTCTCTGAGAATATTATAGTCGTCGATATAGAGTTTATTATCTAGGTTTATGTCTCCTACAACTAGTGGAGTCGGCTCCGTAAGTGCCAGAGGTGTACTAGTCGTAGAGCTAGTCACTGGTACAATTCCAGGAATTTTTCTGACCAGATAAGGATCTAGTTTCAATTTGACCGTATAGTTTCCAGCTGCGAGCGCTTGACCCATAGAAATAGCTCCAGCAAATTTACCGTTCGTACTGCTGTAGGTGATGGGCTGTGCAGTGCTAGCGAGAACGAGCTGGTCAGTGCTGTCAAATACTTGGACTATAACCTGTCTGGTAGTGTTTGATGGGCTTCTGTTCTCTCCAGTGCCACCTATGGCTCCTAATTTCGCGATAACTCCAAAGACAGTAGTTCCGCATGCGGCTGCACTGCATGCTTGGCTGGCTAAGCCAGCACAGTCAGCACCGGTTCCTGATTTCGCAGGGTTCGTGCAGGTTCTGGTTTGTGTTCCGGCTGTACCGCAGGCCGTAGCAGAGCAAGCACTCCACGCACTCCATCCACCGTTTGTATTCGCAGCAATCGCTGAGCAGGCAAGTGTGGCTAAACTACCATCGGCAGTGCATGCAGTTCCAGTACCTGATGGAGCAGGACTAGTGCAGGTACGGGTTAGCGTACTTGCTGCTGATCCAGGTGCTGTCGGACATGCCACCGTTGGACTCCACGCACTCCATCCACCGTTTGTATTCGCTACGCATGCTGCGGTAGGCGGGCAGACTAGAACATTAGATCCCGTGCAGGCATTGCCACCCCCAGAAGGAGGAGGATTTGTACAGGTGCGTTGCAGGGTACTTCCTACAAAGCCGCATGATGTTTGACATGCTGCGGCGGGACTATAAGCAGACCACCCACCGTCGACTTTAGTTTCGCATCGTTGGGTACCACCGCATTCTAGTTCTGCTGATCCCGTGCAGGCATTGCCACCCCCAGAAGGAGGAGGATTTGTACAGGTGCGAGTTAGTGTTTGTGGTGGATTTCCGCATGTGGTTGGACATGATGTTTTGGGACTAAAAGCAGTCCATCCACCGTCAATCTTCGTAGCTGGTATAGGGCAGGCGAATTTTAAATTCGAGTTAGCAGTAATAGTAATACCATTAGAAATCTCTCCCAACTTAACGTTGTTGACATATGAGGGGCCGGGATTTAGTGTTCCATCAGTATTTATATTATTACCATATGCTCGTATGGTGTGTTCGCGTGTATTTCGAAGGAAATTGGGTATCGTATATGAAAAACCGTGGTTTACTTTCACTCCTGGATGACCGCATTGCGCTTGAAGAGCAGCGCCATCAAAGATATCTTCATTTGCGGTAACTGTGGCTCCTGATAGATATGTACCATCTATATGCATGTCTACGCTTATAGAAGCAGATGGGCGGTCGGGGTCACATGCCCATCCTCTAACGATTGCAGGCGCAGATGCAGTACATACTTGAGAAGGGGATTCGGGATATACGATATATCCTTGTGGCCTATTAGAATCTACGTTGATAAGTGCTGCATCGGTGAATTCTGCGGTGAGCGCACTAGATCGAAGTACTACAAGTGCTTTCTGATCTGAAGTCAGAGTAAAGCTTGTCCCCACGTCATATTTTGTAGAATATGAGGGGGGGGTTGTCGTTTTGTTATAAATATCCACCTGAAGTGTCCCATTGCATCCATCATTTCCAGGAGCGCAACCTGCAGACCCACGTAGTTTATATGTTCCGGGTACTTCATAAAAAGGAGCATAATATGCTTGTCCTTGTACTACTCGAGTTGCAGGTATGGTTTGAGCTACAACTTCAGCTACCGAAGCCCTCTGTCTGTTGTCTTGGTTTTGTTGGGATAGGAATACAGTCATCGGAATCGCAGCGATGACGATAAGAAGTGTGAGTGTAGTAATGGTTTTTCGCGAAACAGGAAGAGATAGCTTCTCCCACCATTTTTTATCAGGGGCAGAGACAACAGAATGTACTATCGGATTAGAATCTTCCATCTAAACTAGCATAGTAAAGCTGAGGGAAGTTGTCAATTGGAAATATCGAATTTTATGGGGTGGTGGTTGTCGCTGCGGGAGCAGTCGTTGCTGGCTGAATAAATACGGTAGCGCCGATACTGTCTTTTAGTACAGATGCACTTACGCCTTCTGCTGTGACGAGAGTCTTGGGCAAGAACGCGAGAGAGGTGGTGGCTTGGATAGATGAATTCGATCTGAATTTAATAGTCGCGACGGGTCCTGTACCACTTATTGCTTTTGCGGTGGGAGGCACTGCTATAGCAAGTGAGATAAGGCCTTTCGTAGTATCGATAGTTTTTAGTAAAACTACTGAACCTGGAAGTAGTGAAGTGGCGGTGCTTATGGGAGTAATGTCTACGTTCGTGAGAAGTTTTGGATCGTAGGAGATTTCTAGTTGTACAGCGGTTATTTTACTCGCGCCAGATTCAAGGACTACATCTACAGAAGTAGCAGATGGGGTAGCGTTCACCGATAGAGGATTCATCGTGAGATGAGCGGTGGCTATAGATACGGGAGTCGGTGTCACCATGGTCTGAGCTGGAGGAGGAGGGGTTTTTTTCGGCGATACTGCTATATATATAAGGATCGCAGTGACTATCGCTAGGACTCCGATTAAGATAAGTGTGCGTTTGCTCATATTTTAGAATTCAAAACTAAATCTAGTATTAACTATTTGTATTTGTTTGTCAAATATTTTCTTGTCATTGCGGACTCGATCCGCAATCTCCCCGTGTCGAAACAAAAGTAGATCCTGAAACACCCGTCTCGACTCGGAGATCCACCCTGGCCTGAGCCAAGCGAGACAGGTCGATCCGAGGCGGAAGTTCAGGATGACATAGGATCTTTTAATCTCCGCTCTGATTTCCTAGGCTTCTCACCATGACGTTAAAGTCTACACCATCTACGACACCATTGTCATCGAAGTCTGGGGCTACTCTGTTCGCGCATGAGGAGGTCGTAGCTTTGCCTTCGAAACAACTATAAAGTACGTTGTAATCGGCTATGTTTACGATACCATCGTTATTCGCGTCTCCGGTAGCGAGATTTGTTCGAGGGAGTTGGATAGCCACTGTGCTACTAAGCGTGGCATTGTAAAATCCTGCTACTTTTTTCCAAAGATTTCTGTCTGTTTTAACTTTTATGCTATATGAGCCGGTGGGTAGGTTCTGGCCAGTGGATATAGTTCCCGTATAAACACCGGGTGTAGATCCCTGAGGGGCTTGATACGTGATATTTCCAGTGGCGATACTGCCAACTGGTTGGTCAGAGCTACTCAGAACTTGGAGTGAGGCAATTCGCGTAGTGGTGACAGGAGTTAGGTTTTCAGTCGGAGCACCGATAGCACCGAGTTTTAGAATAATTGCGAATTGTGTACCGCCTTGGGTGACAGTGGGGGTTGGTGTGGGCGTGAGAGTTGGTGCAAGAGTTGGTGCAAGAGTTGGTGCAAGAGTTGGTGCAAGAGTTATACTTGAGCCAACGGTCAAGGTAATTCGGGAATTGGCACCACAATCGTAAAATCGCTGGGTAGCAGTGGTACTGGAAAGAGGAGGGAGTGGCCAGCTCGTCACATATGGATTCCCACTACAGAGAAAGAGCTGACTATTGCTTGCAATTGGCTCTGCATCCATACTTACTTTATATGTTCCAGCTGTCAGAAGAGTGCCGGTTCCGGTGTAGGTCGCTGTCGTTCCAGAGCCGATACGATACCAACTGCAGCTGGGCGCCTGGGTGCCATCAGAATTTGTCGTGGCGCAGTTAAAATTGGCCACATTATAGTTAGATATGTCTGCATTCGTTACAGCGATAGGAGTAGTGCCGCCATCTTTCGCTATATACACATTACTACTCTGAATTCCGGTGGAGCTGGTTACTGATGCCTGATAACTTACGGATTGACCGGTAGTTGCAGTACTAGGGCCCGAGATAGAAGCTGTAGGTGCTGTAGAAACTGGTCCCGGTCCGGATCCGGTGGGTGTAGGAGTTGGTGTGTTGGTCGGTGCAGCAGGACAACTCGTACCTGTCCATCCAGTTGGGTTGGCTTTTATGGCAAATCCCAATCCACCAGACCACCATGCATTAGCGTCTGTATAGCAACCATTTGGTTCTGGCATAAAACCTGGTGGATTGCCTTCATATACATCGACTTGTCCGATTTTACAATTAGGAACCGTCATGCTAAATGTTCTAGATGCTCCTGGAGCGAGAGTTTCGTCAGTTCTTGAAACGAATTGATCACAGACAACCCCTGCGGGTACGGGAGCACCTTGTCCTGCGTAGTTGCATAGATTTTGCTGGACTCTAAAAGTGGTTGCGACGCTTTTATTATTCGTAACGACAATACTGTCTGAGTTAAATCTGTTTCCCATGCCGCCGACAGGAACACATTCTAATTTTCCTGGTGCTGCAGCGGGTGAAACGGTGAAAGGAATGCTTGGGGTGTCTGTGGTTAGCAGACTGGCGCTGCCAAGCGTGACGAGCTGTGGGTTGGACATGGAAATAGTGCCACTCGACCCGGTAGTCGCCGGTCCGAGTGTAATGGTGCCCAGATTTAGCGTGCCGGTTATGGGACTCCCGATAAGTAGGCGAGATATGTGGATATTTCCTCCAGTTACATTTGGGCCAGACACAGCATTGTTAGGAAATTTTGATGCGTCCGGACCATCTGCATAGGTGATGCTTCCGAAGCTGGTGTTGTTCGAGACATTGACAGTTATGTCATAGCCTGCTAGTCCTGCAGTGGCTTTGGTATTCACACATATCTGGAATATCGTAGGACCGGAAGCACTGACTGAAAGAGTAGTTAGTGGCGTAGTGCAACTACCCTGCGCGAGGTACGTGTCTGTCTGGGTAGTAGATGAGGCGCGTTGACGGTTGTCTTGATTTTGTTGAGATATATAGACAGTGAGAGGAATTGCAGTAATTATGACAAGTATTGCGATAAAGCCAATAGTGCGTGAATAGCGAGGAGAGGAGATATAACGCCAGAATTTCTGGAGCATATTAAGCTGTGGTTCTTCTGGTGGTTGTGCTACAAAGGGCGGATGGTAATCCATAATTCTAGCTTAGCATACTTTGGTTTTATCAACAATTACTTAGCATTTGACCACAATTGGATCATGCATGGCGTTGTACCACTGGGCGAAGTCGAGAATGTTTATGCTTCCATCTCCGTTTAGATCAGGATTCGTATTAGGCAGTGGGGCCTGTTGAAATGCGGTGAGCCAGATGCCGAAATCAAGAATTCCTGTACAGCCATCGCCGTTCGCGTCGCCGACAAATTGTGATGCAGGAGTCGGAGTAGGAGTATCGGTCGGTATGGTGGTTGGTACCGGCGTATTCGTCGGAGCAGGTGTGTTAGTTGGGATTTGTGTCGGGATAGGAGTACCGGTAGGAATTATTGTCGGAGTGGGTGTGGCAGTCGGGATAGGAGTAGCTGTCGGGATGGGCGTTGGTGTCGGCGTTGCAGTAGGAATCGGAGTCGATGTCGGTGTGTCGGTGGGTAAAAGAGTTGGGGTGGGAGTGAGTGGGGGAACCGTAGGAACTGGTGTGTTAGTCGGGATAGGAGTAGCTGTCGGGATGGGCGTTGGTGTCGGCACCGCGATAGTATAAGAACCGTTGAGATTGGTGCCGATTGGCAGCGCTGTGGATTGGCCCAGCCCTACGACCTGTGGGTCGTTTTGGGCGGTTACAGTCGCTGTTCCGACATTCTTTGCATGGAGTGTTAAAGTACCTACTTTTACGGTTCCGGTTGGTGGCGTATTGGATACATCCACAGCAGTAATCCGTAAGATACCGGATGAAGCAGAGTAGGAATTATTAATAATAGTATCGAAGCTGGATGCCGGAGTAAAACTGACGAAGTCTACAATATCCTTATCGATAGTGATAGTAGTATCGAGTCCGGCGGGAGAAAATACTCCACTATTGAGATTGACATCGATCGAAAAAGTTTCGTTGGGCGCTTTAGTCGCGATTTGCGGGCTCATCTCAAATTGCACACCACCACCACCGGCACGGGATCGTATATCTTGTTGTTTTAAGGCCAGAAATACGGTGAGAGGAATACCGACGAGCAGTAGCACTAGGAATATAAATATATTTCTTTTACTTCGTAAATTGGTCATATTAATGATATGCGTTGCGCCATAAGATGTAATCAATTAGGTCTATTTTTCCATCATGGTTGCTATCGGATTTTTTCTGCTGAGAAACACCTATGAATTCGTCGCGCCAGACATTAAAGTCTGCGATATCTACTGTGCCGTTCCCATCGATGTCACCGGGAACCGGAGTGGGAGTGGGAATGAGGGTAGCGGTCGGGATGAGCGTAGGAGTGGGTAAGGGTGGAGCATTCACCGCTTGAAGTGCTGCGTATACATTGAGACGTTTACCCACTAGCTTATCTGTGGAAATGGAGTCCGCGCTACTTTTGAGAACTAATTTTATTTGAGCAGGAGAGAGGGTGGGATTTTTGGCGAGCATCAGTGCGACGGCTCCTACTACATGAGGGGTTGCCATAGAGGTTCCTTGATAATACGCATAAGAATTATCAAGAACTGTGGAATAGATAAGGCAGGAAGATTGATCTGAGCAATATTTACTATCTCCCCCTGGTGCAGCGATATCCACGCGCTGTCCATAATTAGAATAATATGATCTCTGGTCTGTGGGTCCCGTCGCTCCTACCACTAGGCTGCCATTACAAGAAGCAGGGGTGTAGAAAGAAGTATCATCATCATCATTTCCTGCAGCCACGACAACTACCACGCCTTTTTGCACTGCATAGTTAATTGCTGTCTGGGTAGCAGGATCGTGCTGTTGACATCCACCTGGACCCACATAGCCACCCAGGCTTAAATTAATCACCTTTGCGCCATTATCTGCTGCATAGTAAATGCCTTGTAATACATCGCTAGTTGACCCGCTCCCGGAATCGTCAAGTACTTTTATGGCTAAAAAGCTAACATCCCAGTTGATTCCTGCTATGCCGTTATTATTATTGGTTATGGCTCCGATAGTTCCTGCTACGTGCGTGCCATGACTCTGTCCATCGAAGGGAAAGTCGTCATTGCTAACGAAGTTGTATCCGCCAACTACTCGGTCATTAAACATGCTGGGAATTAGATAGCTCGCTGAAGGGTCATAGGTATGGCAGTATATATACTTGTCGCTACTTATAAAACACATCTTATTTCCTTGGGCATCAACTGCATGCACATTTTTTTTTAAATTTATTTGAGCGTATCGGTTCTGGACGATGTCATACGCAATCATTTTGGTATCTCCTTTTGATAAAAAAACGACACCATTTCGTATAAAACCTTTATTGCTCCATGAGATATTAATTAAGTAGTCACTTTTATGAGTTCCTACCTTCTGAGAATTCGTTGAAAGCCTGGTGGCAATTTTAGTCGTGAGGTCATATACGTAATACGTACTCCAGGTAGGATCAAAATTGCTGTTGCTACACGCAACATACAGAATTTTGTTTCCTTTAAAATCTAAGATAGGACCAATCTCAGGAGGAAAAATGTCAGTAGTCTGTTTAGTAGTTGTGTTATATATTCTTGCCTTTTCATAGCAACTGGATCCTGGGATTGGATAGATAATCTGATTTCCCTCAGTCACAGGAACTAACAAAAAATCTCCTATTCTATCGAGGTGTGTTTCAATTTTGGTGGCAATGTCATATTGTTTTAGGCCCCAATCATCCCCATCACGACTGTAAAAAAGCTTTCCATTTCGAATACCCATAGTGGTAATGGCATGAGCAGTAGCTACCCGAAAGTGCTCATTGGTCGTTAAGTTGTAAAGGAATATTCCCGATTGGTTAGGATTTCCTACAGCGGTGTACGCAACATAGTTATCACTAAAAGCAAGTGCAGTAGGATATAAATCAGGATATAGCGCATTGATAGTTTTCGTAGGAGTTAACGGGTCATTCGTTAAGGAATTGCGAACAAATATTTGTCCATTGGAAATATAAGCCATTCTGTCTTGATCTATTTTTAGAACACCATGATATGGATCTACATTGAGGGGGGATGTAATAATTTTGTCCATCGGCCGTTCAGGGATGGAGCTCCCGCCGAGTTCTTGATGGCTCGCGTCAATGCCGGTATCAATAACAGCTACTTTTATCTGTCTGCTTCCTTTAATAATATCCCATGCGTTCCCCATTTTAATTTTTGATAAATTCCACATTTGCGGGAAAGATGGGTCATTCGGCGTGGTAGTTGAGCTTTTCATTTTATAATTTGGCTGGGCATATTCTACTGAGGAGAGGGATTCATAGCTTTTTTCCAATTCTGTTACCGATGTCGATGTATTTTCTGTTTTGATAAGTTTTACATCGGTGAGAATGGAATTCGGGTTCTTCTTTTCCGCATCCTCGAAGACATCTTCTGTGGTGGCGACAGGATTTTTTTCCTCGGCATTTTTAATTTCCTGAATTTTCTCTTCTGTGGTTTTATCACCCTGCCGCCTGGCACTTAAATCTTCCACCGCGTTTATCATTCCGCCTAGAATCGGAATCCTGGACTTTCTTTGTTGCGCTTTTTCCTGCAATTCTTCGGGGGTTTGTCCATCTTTATATTTTACGATAATTTCTCCGGGGATTACTTGGGATTCCTCAGCGAAAGAGGGGGTGGATAAAAACAAGAAAGCTAAAGCGAACAGGAAAAATATTGTTTTTTTCATGCATGTAGGGCACTCTATACTTGAGAATACGTGGGATTTCACATATTGTCAATTTTTTGTTCAAAAAGGATCTATTTCATGATATATATCACGGAATATGGTGCTCTCAGAATTTTCTGGAACCAATTCAGCTGGGGTTCTCTTCTAGTGGTGTCGCTATGTATGGTGGATGATAGTCCATCTGATTATATCAGCACTTTATTGGCACTTTTTTGTCGGGTCGCGAAAGCTCGTAAGCCATACAGCGAAATCCAAGATAGTCACACTTCCATCTTCATTAAAGTCGACCTGGGTTCCGGCGATCGGTGTATGAGTCTGGAAGGCAGTAAGCCATGCAGAAAAGTCGGTAATGTCGACACATCCTTTTCCAGTAGAATCACCGATGACTGTAGCACGAGTGGTGGGTGTCGGGGTGATAAGTGTAGTTGGCGTGGGCGTGGGGGCATTGATTGCAGTAGTGGGTGTTGGTGTTGCCGACGGAGTTATTGTAGGAGTGAGAGTGGCGATAGGTGCGTTTGTTGGGGTAGGACTTTCAATTGTTTCCGTTGGGGTGTTGCTAGCTAAGACTGTATATGTAGCAATTTGTGTTAAATCTGTAGTTAGATAATTCGGTTGTCTAGATGCGACTATTTGAGCGTTAGTTATTCCGATATTTGCTTCACCAGTTGTTGTTTTTACGCGAAACTTTGCAGTTCCAATCGATACATCGCCCGTATTTACAGCGGGAGCTATATTTACTGAGCTTACTGATAGAGTTCCCGAATTATTATCGATCGTTTTTTTTAATTCTGTGCTAAATGCATTAGATGTTTGAAAATTGACTAATTCTAGGATATTTGATGGAAAATTGAGCGTTATATCGTATCCAGATATATCATATCCGCTGGGACCTGTTTTTAATATAATCTGCGTATCGATAATTTGATTTTCTGAAACAGAAGCTGTTGCGGGGTTAAATTCAAACTGGACCTGGCTAGTGCTGGCTCGAGAGCGAATATCTTGTTGTTGTCGTACTAGAAATAGCGTAATTGCTATAGCAACCAGCATGAAGAGGAGTCCACCGTACATAAAAATAGTTCTTTTAGTCATGATGTTCTATTAACGGAGAAATGCATCTTTCCATGCATTAAAGTCGAGAAGATCAACTTTGCCATCGCCATTTATGTCACCCTTGATAGAATTTGGCACAGGCGTAGATGTCGCAGTTGGTATATGAGTAGGAGTTGGGGTAGGAATGCTCGTTGGCGCGACAAAGCAAATTTGTTTGACAGCGCCAGGAATCTCATTGCCACCGGAGGCGGGAGTGCCATTCATAAAATTAATAGGATGACATCCAACTGTTCTTGCTCCAATTGCTTCGCTCGGGCTCCATGTATAATTCCACTCGTTCGTATTTGTATCTTTCTGCATAGCACCAAGTCGGTAGTCAGTTTTACCGGTTTGGAGCTGTCCAAAA
Organism: Candidatus Levybacteria bacterium GW2011_GWA1_37_16; assembly: GCA_943354875.1. Taxonomy (GTDB): domain Bacteria; phylum Patescibacteriota; class Microgenomatia; order Levybacterales; family UBA12049; genus CALRDJ01. Next base: position 19,801 of record CALRDJ010000010.1, read on the forward strand.
ATAGCAGGGATGTTAGTAGGCACATTTTTTAGAGAAAGGGATATGGTATCCGTGGCAGTTGGATTTGAAGGGACTATTGTCAAGATAATAGGTAGAGGTGTTGGAGTGGCGGTGGGAGCTACGCCTACTATTTGGATGCTCTTGGAAGACTGTCGATTATCGCCTGGTATGCCTGATATACATGTGACTGTAATATTTAATCCGCCAGGAGAGGATTCAAAACTTGAATAGTGGTTATTAAAAGTTCCACTTAATGCCATTGTCTGACTAGGTGGCAGCCAACTACCTTTACAGCTATTATAAAATGTGTTGCCTGCGGACCATTTAATCATCGGCTGACTATTGGTTGTTACTTGAACAGTAGAATCTGTGGATCCATTAATGCTTAGTTCGATAGGTGGAGCTGGAGGTGGAGTTGAAGCTGGTGAAAAGCACAGTTGGTAGGATGGGGGATTTAGCCATGCGATACCTTGTCCATCAGAGCCAAAATAGTATGCAGGGGTGGCTGTTAGGCATCCCTCTTTTCGTAACAGGTCAATATCAGGAATATTAAGATTTGGACTCCATCCCCAGTTCCAGTTCGGAGAGATAAAGTCGTTGCTAAAGCATTTATTTTGAGTATCACAGAATTTCATTTTTACCTTGTCAGTACCAGTCACGCCGTTAAGAGTGATAATTGTCGCTTGGTTAACAGGTGCGTTGGGGGGATTTAAGGTTATTCCTGTCATGGCTAAGGCAGTTTGGGGTCCCGAAGCGCGTTGGCGGTTGTCTTGATTTTGCTGGGCGACGAAAACAGTGAGTGGGACTGCTGCGACGACGAGGAGCAGTGCGAGGAAACCAAAGAGCCGACGATTCGATCGGATTTTATCCCAGATGTTTTTCAGCGGAGAATTGACCGTGGGCATCTCGCCACTAACATCACTACCTGTAGTATAGACTTGGTTATCCACGTGAGTTTAGTATGAGAGAGTATGGTGGAGTTGTCAAGAGTATAATGCTATAGTTTATATAGTGAATACGTACGCATTTATCGATAGTCAGAACTTAAACTTGGGTGTCCAATCACAAGGTTGGAAGCTCGATTGGCGTAAATTTAGACAATACTTACGAAATAAATATGGGGTTTCTAAGGCATATCTTTTTATAGGTCAAGTTGCTGGAAACGAATCTTTATATGCCTATTTGCAAGAGTGCGGATATATTTTAATTTTCAAACCTACTTTATATCGTAAGGCTGAAGGTAATATCATTATCAAAGGGAATGTGGACGCAGAACTTGTGCTTCATGCAATGATTCAATACAAAAATTATCATCGAGCTCTTATCGTAACCGGTGATGGTGATTTCCATTGCTTGATCGAATATTTAGAGGAGAAAGGAAAACTGCTTAAAATACTTGCGCCCTCAAAGCATTATTCCAGTTTGCTTCGAAAGTTTAATCAGAAGCACTATATTGTGCGTATTGATTTACTGCGCAGTTCTTTACAACAAAAAAAGACTGGCATTCGCGGTCGGTCGAAACCTTAGGCTAGTCCAGTCATCGTGATAAGAGTATATTATCATAAAATTCGGTAAAAAACAAGCCATCTTAAGGCACTACTTGACTACAGGGGTTGGGGTGGGGACGGCTCTTCTCATGCGGATGGCAGTGCCGTTCGTCGATCCGAGATCTTTAAGGGTGATGGCAGTGCCGACTCGTTTTATCTTTAGATGGCTTCCGCTCACCGCATCATTTAGTTCAAATCTTCCTGGGTTGTTACGGCCAATTTCGACTTCTTCGCCGTTTCGAAGTCCCTTGAAGCCTCTGGCTCCGTTTGATTCTCGGAAGAGTTCTCGATCCATAATTAAGAATTCCTCAGGACCTGGTTCTAGGCCTAGGGCAAAATCTTCCGGTCTTCCGATCTCCAAAACCACATGGCGCTCTCGTGGCGCTCGAGCGGCCAGGACCACGCTGAGAGGCTTTCCTTTGTATCCCTGTTCATCGGGATGCGTGCCTAAGTCAAAATACCCATACTCTGGATCATTTATAGGTAATTCACGCGATAGAGGGAATATTCCTCGCGGTGCTTGAATTCCTGATGGTGCTTCTGACATATTGCCTGTATTGTACAGTCATGTTTGGAAAAAATCAAATACTGCGTATGCATGGAAATTGGATAGGTGTTCTGATATACTCTCACCATGGTTTTATCAGATAGGGATTTGAAGAAGGCATTGAAATCTGGGCATATAAAAATAAAGCCTAAGATTGACGAGAAAACCCAGCTCGGATCGTGTTCTATCGACCTGCGTCTTGGGAATGTATTTCGCATATTTGACCACAGTAAATATGCGTATATCGATCCGTTTAATAAGGAAATGACTGCGGAAGTCACCCGCGAGATACGAGTCAAAAAAGGTGAGAAGTTTATCATCCAGCCAGGAGATTTCGTTTTAGGCAAAACAGTTGAATATATAGAGGTTCCGGATGATTTAACTGGGCGATTAGAAGGACGATCAAGCATAGGTAGGCTAGGCATAGTAATTCATTCCACAGCTGCGCATATCGAATGCGGATTCCGTGGAAACATCGTTTTGGAAATTGCCAACATGGGAAAGATGCCGGTCGCACTCCATCCTGACATGCGAATTTGCTCAGTATCATTTGAACAGCTTTCGTCTCCTGCAGAAGTACCATACTATAAAAAGAAATCTGCAAAGTATGTAGGTCAGAAGGGCCCCGAAGAATCCCGCATCCATCAGGATAAATAGGAGTTACTCTATGAGTTTACGAAAAGACCAATTAGAGCATCCAGCCATCCGCTATCAGACACCGATAGCAAAGGCTATAGTGGAATGGGGTGTAAACTATTCTGCTCAGCCATTTACTGTGGAGGGACAAGATAACCTAGATAGAGCTCGGAGAATGATGGAGCAGTCTGGAAGTTGGGCGTTTACGCCCAATCATACGAGTAATGGTGATGGGCCCGTGGTGGAGCGAGCGTTGGTTGAAAATGGCGTGCCAGATGCGGCATATATCTTAGGAAGGCGGTTACTGACCAATCCTGCGACGAGGCATTTAACTACCGGAGTTACTCATATTCCTATTTGGCCTCCCACGGAAACACCTAAAAACGATCAAGAGGAGCACGTGAGAGGAGAGATGAATAAGGTGGCACGGTCAGCGGCAAGTGCAGTTTTGGTAGCACATCATCCGCTCGTAGTATTTATAGAAGGTGGACGTAGTTATGGAGGAGGATTGAAGCAACCCAATCCTCAGGTCGTTGTATTATTTGATCAAGAAACAGTAGTGACTCCTGTGGGAATTTCTGGTCTGTTTGAAAACTTTCCCCATAAACGAATTCTTCCCAGTAGAGGTCCAGTGGCTGTGCGATTTGGTGAGCCAAGGTTCATGAGTGAAATAAAAAAACGACATGCAGGAGAAGGAAAAGAAGAAAGGCGACAGGGGGTAGTAGATGATATAATGTTAGGAATACGCGATGTATTGCCAGAGCGATATCATGGAGCATATACAGGAAGATGAAATACCACATAAACTTCGATTTAGAATTAAAGAAAAATCCATATACAGGAACTTATATCGCACTTGAGGGAATTGACGGAAGCGGGAAGACTACCCAAGCGGAAAAGATCGCAGAATACTTCGAAAAACAGGGCAAAACGGTGATTCACACTCGTGAACCGCGTAGTGAAGGACTCGTCGGAAGTATCGTACGAGAAGTACTCCAAGCGAAAATTAAAATTCCATCTATAGCGCTCCAATATTTATTTTCTGCAGACAGGGCTATTCATCATGAAGAGATAATCGTTCCGTCACTGAAGGCAGGAAAAGTAGTTATCTCTGATCGCTGTTTTTGGTCTGCGGTTCCGTATGGCATTATGGATCGTACCGAATCTTCATACGAACTAACAGAAGCAAACCAAATTCTCATCGCCCAAAGCATTCTTTCTATGTATCATCAGTTTATCGTGCCGGATCACACATTCTATCTGAAGATTTCAGTAGAGACGGCTGTAAAGCGACTGGAAGGGGTCGAGAAAACTCAGGAAATTTATGAGAAAAAAGAAACACTTCAGAAAATCACGTCAGGATATGATTGGCTAGTCGAACATTTTCCAGAAGCGATCACCAAGCTCGATGGAGAAAAGAAAGAGAATGAAGTTATAGAAGATATTCTCTTTCAAATAAACAAATAACCCAATAATTTCGTCATTGCGATCCTGAGACTGCTTCGTTTCTCTCACAGTGACGGTAAATACGTCATTGCGAAGGATGAAATCCTGAAGCAATCCCTTATAAGAGCTCATCATATAAATCTCTAAAGTCAGGATTATTCTTCATAACTAAGTCTAGTTTTTTCTGTCTTGAGCCACCCTTTAATTGCTTTTCTCGTTTTATAGCCTCTATGATATCTTCAAAGATTTCGAAGTAGACTAGCTTGTCGATATTATATCGAGAAGTGAACCCATCAGCCTCTTTGTTCTTATGTTGCCAAACCCGCTTAATAAGGTTATTGGTAACTCCGATATACAAAACTGAGTTAAGCTTGTTAGTTAAGATATAGATGTACGAATATCTCACGAAATTAGTATAGAGATTGCTTCGCTCTGCTCGCAATGACGAGTTTGTTCATTGATTTGTTTATTTGTTTATTGGTAGTATTGGAATATTAAAATATGATACTCGGTCCCACATTGCTGCTTAAGCTCGTTAAAGATATTAAACTCGTCGAAAATCTTTCCGAACGAGAACTAACAAATCCTGAAGGTGCTGGGTTTGATCTTCGGCTTGCTGAGGTGTATTCCATTTCTGGTGATGCATTCCTCGGCGAAACAGAGCGAAAAACCGCAGATATTGAGTTAGTTCAATCATATAAAGAGGGAGAGAAGCGTACTATCGTTATAAAGCCCGGAGATTTTTATTTGGTGAAAACGATCGAAAGTTTTAATCTTCCTGATTTTCTCACTGCGAATTTTAAGCCACGATCCACCACCTTTCGATCCGGTTTGTTTTTGCGAACCGGGAATGTCGCACCAGGATATTGCGGTCCAGTTACGTTTGGTTTGAGTAACGAAGGACCTATCGAAGTCACGATAGAAATGGGAGCGCGATTTGTCCATGTGCAGTTTGACGAAGTAAAAGGAAAAGGTGCGATGTATCGTGGTCAATGGCAGGGTGGTCGCGTCACCGCAAAGAAAAAAGAGAAACAGGTTTAATTTCCTCATTGATTTGAAATTTAGTTATTGATAGTATTGGCTTACTTTACATGATGAAAAAACCTAACCCAGAACAACAATATTTAGACCTCATGCAGGAAGTTTTAGACCACGGAGTGAAAAAGATTGATCGTGGCACCGATATAGAGCTATACAGCTTATTTGGTCGGCAAATTAGGTTTGACTTATCTGAGGGTTTTCCGCTTTTGACAACCAAAAAAGTGTATTGGAAGGGTGTACTTCATGAGCTGTATTGGTTTATGTCAGGTCAGACGAATATTAAATATTTGGTCGACAATAACGTCCATATTTGGGACGACTACCCATATAAGATGTATGTCAAAAAAATTAAAAGTTCAAAATTAAAAGTTCAAAGCTTGACGAAGGAGGAGTTTGTAGAAAAGATTAAGACAGATAAGAAATTTGCGAAAAAATTTGGTGATTTGCCACGGATTTATGGAGAAATGTGGCGGAAATGGCCGACGAGAACAGGGCGCACCATCGACCAATTAAAATGGGTACTTCAGGAATTGCATGATGACCCCGATGCGAAAAATTTAATTGTAAACTCATGGAATCCTGAATATCTTTATACGATGGCGACGAACAAAGATGCCAGTAGATTTCCGATTTGCCACAATATGTATCAAATCAGTAATCGAGGTGGGAAATTGTCATTACAGCTCTACCATCGCAGTGCGGATCTCTTTCTCGGGGTGCCGTTTAATATCGCCAGCTATGCATTGCTAACGATTATTCTCGCGCGAATTACGGGTCTGGAACCGGGAGAGTTTATTCACACATTCGGAGATGTGCATATTTATGGAAATCATATAGAGGCAGTAAAAGAGCAACTAAAAAGAAAACCAAAAGCATTTCCGCTCGTTACTCTGGATAAAAAAGTGAAAAAGCTCGCCGACTTTCGTCCTGAGCATGTATTGCTCGAGAATTATGACCCACACCCAATGATAAAAGCAGAACTAACCGTAGCAGGGGGTTTATACGATCCTAAGACAGGAAAGATGGCCGGCTGATTATGATTTCAATAGTGGTTGCAGTTGACAGCAAACGGGGAATTGGTAAGGATAATAAATTACTCTGGAATATTCCTGAGGATTTAAAGCGTTTCCGCTCGATTACCTCTGGTCATCCGATTATCATGGGGCGAAAAACATTTGAATCTATCGGTCGGGTTTTGCCGAATAGGACGAATATTATCATCACGCGCGACACGAATTATACAGTAGAGGGCGCAGTGGTAGTTCATTCACTGGAAGAGGCCCTTCGACAGGCTCAGGGTCAGGATGAAGTCTTCATCATTGGTGGGGGGCAGATTTTCGAGCAGGCATTGCCTCTCGTGGATAGATTATATCTGACAATTGTGGAAGGCGATTTCCATGCAGACACATTTTTTCCTGACTATTCAGCGTTTCGAAAAAAAACCTTTGAAGAGGCGGGAGAAGCTGGAGAATACTCATACACCTTCTTAAATTTAGAAAAGTAATCTTATACTTTCTATATGGGCGTTAACGGTGACACCAGGCATTTTTGGAAATGCCGTGGTAATAGTCGCAAAACCAAAATCTTCTGGTATCACAAAGTCCTCAATGCGAGATTTGTTCGCTCTATATTCTGGGATACGACTGAGATCAAATGTCCTTTCTAC
>CALRDJ010000011.1 GCA_943354875.1 Candidatus Levybacteria bacterium GW2011_GWA1_37_16
GAGATCTGCTCGTGGAGAGCGATGGTATGCCCAGTAGAGATGGTTTAGTGCAGCTGACTCATCAATGGGGCCTGGTGTATAAAACTTTCCTCCCTTTTTTAGGGCACGGTAAATTTGTTCGTAAAACTTTTTCTGTTCTGTGGGTGATAAGTATGGTTGTACGTTTGATGAGATAACCATATCGATAGAATTGGGGGGGAACCACCTGGTCGAGTCGCGTTACATCGCCCACTATGGTTTTATGAGGAATATCATTCACCGCTAGCTTACTACTTGCTACCGCTAATAGCTCTTCAACGGGGTCCAGTGCGATTACGAAGTTGGCAGCGTTGGCTAATGCAAGAGTGCTTTCTCCTGTTCCTGCGCCAATATCCAAACCTGTTCCGACCATAGGTTCGCTTAGTGTAGTCATGTGTAGCGAGATATAAGTCTCATGGTGTTGCATGCCTACGGTTTCATCATAGTATGCTCTTCCTCTTGAAGAGCGAGCAGCGAGATGTCGGTATACTTCACCTATATTTCTCGAATGAACTATTCGATGACCGAGAAGTATTAACTCATCTGGTTTTAGTCCTTCGTATCCGTCAGAGTAATCCACGCCATATTCTGCGGTAAATTTTCGTGCTCGACGGCCAAAATTAACCAATTCCATTCTTTTTTTCGCCGTGTCGCTGGGTTCTTTTAATACGATTTGACTTAGTAACTCTGACATAGTCAGCAATTATAGGTATTTTTCAGTTAAAAGTAAAATGCACCCTCATTTATATCCTATAAGAAGCTAATTTAGCTAACTTTGTCCTTGCAAAAGAAACCTATATAGTGTAAAATAGTAAATTCAATGTTTTACGCTATAAAAAAGAAGCTATTTTCAGCCTCAAGTGCTTTGCGCACTCGCTTTACTCTCTATAAAAAAAGGATCCTAACCTTTGTCGATCATAGACCTTTGACCAGCTTTTTAGTCCTGTTAGGCATAGTACTGCTTCTCATCGTGGTAAATAAGGTGGTTAATATGCCCCCTGTAGCTCCGGTTGTAAAGTCTGCTGAGACTAAAAAGGTCGATATTTACCGTATCGGGAGTGCACCCAAAGTGACTGTTCAGGCTCAAACGAAGAAAACTGGCGTTATCCAGATCGTGGCGCTCACCGGAGGCGTGGTGGACAGAATTTACCATACTGAGGGTGAATCGGTCAAAAAGGGGACACTTTTGGTGGGTATGTCCACTAATTATCAGGGAGGAAATGCGCTCTCGCTTCAGCGTCAACTCGCTCAGAATCAGTATAATACGACCGTTGAAACGTATCCGATCCAGAAGGAAATTATCCAAAAACAACGCGATATAGCCACGAAGACTGATGAGAACTCAGACGCGCTTCGGGATATTTTATCCAAATCTCTCAGTGACACGCAGAGTCTTATAGATCTCAACCAGACGATCGTAACGAGTCTGGATACAAATATAGCTACGCTCAAACAAACTCCTGGAAACGAGGCCTTGATTCTATCGGCTCAGCAACTAAAAAGTCAGTATCTTTCAGCGCTCAGTTCAGGGCGGGCATCTCTTCGTTCCGGTCAGTATAATTCTGCGTCTGACAAGCAACCAGCTCAGCTATCTGATATTACGCGTGAATTGACCATCAAGCAGCTCGATGTGCAGGCGAAGCAGCTGGACTTGAATAAGGAAGTTAGCAGGCTTCAGTCGCAGATAGCATATGTAAACGAAGGACTCATGTATCCAGTAGCGCCATTTAACTCCACGATCCAGCGCGTTTTAGTGAAAGAAAAAACAGTAGTTACTCCAGGTACGCCTCTTATGATTATTAGCCAAGCGATAGAAGAGGATCCTATTTCAGCCGTCGCATTCGTACCGAAAAACATAGCGAGTCGTATATCGGCACTGGAACCAAGTATATTGCATCTGGGTACTATGACGTATGAAGTGAATCCGTCATTTATTTCGACAGAAGCTGTAGAAGGAACGCTGTACGCTGTGTATTATCCGATCCCAGACACATTAAATCAGAAAGTAGTGAGCGATGGGTATATAACGATAGACATTCCTATCGGATACTTTGACACGAGCGCTATCGTTTCATTCATACCGCTTGACAGTGTATATCAGACCAGAGATCAGGCATATGTATTCGTGATAGAAGGTGGGAAAGCCAAGAGTCGAAAAGTAGCTCTGGGAAATGTCTTTGGTCGATTTGTAGAAGTAGAGAGCGGGCTTATGAATGGCGATGACATAATCACGAGTAGAACGGTTATCGATGGAGATTTGGTAGCAGTTCGCTAGTCCTCAGGGAAAGCATAATCATCATGAAAGACAGAATTTCGTATTTAACACAACTCACCTTTGATCCTCGCTTATGGAATACGTTTCAGGGGAGATACCTGACTCAGATACGCCTCGTGGTGCTTCTTATTCTGAGCATTGTTACGATTGGATTATTTGCTTATCTTAATATCCCGAGACGTCTTAATCCTGAAATAAAAATTCCTATCGTTATCGTCTCCACCATTTTACCTGGAGCCTCGCCTGAAGATACTGAATCACTTTTGACTGTGCCACTTGAGGATAAGATTAAAAACATCAAGGGTATTGACACTATGACGTCTTCTTCTCGAGAAAGTAGTTCTAGTATCGTAATCCAGTTTTTATCCACCGTGGATGGTGAAAAAGCGAAAAACGATGTGAAGTCAGCAGTCGACACGGTCACCACGCTACCAAAAGACGCCAAGACGCCATCTGTACAAAAGCTCGACTTCGAAGACCAACCGATCTGGACATTTGCTATCCTGACCGATTCTGACCCTGCATCTCTTATGCGGTTTACGAAAAATTTAAAGACTCAGATTGAAGATCTTCCGAAAGTAGATCGCGTTGTTGTAGCTGGCTATGACGAGCAGGACATAGAGGTTATTATCGACCAGATAAAAATTAAAGAGAATGGTATCAATGCTTTTCAGGTATCGCAAGCGGTTCAGGCTGCTGCGAGTGCCTATCCTGCAGGAAATATAGAAACAGGTGTTTCTTCGTTCGCTCTGTCTATCGATCGGGATTTGGTAACGGTTGAAGATATCCGAAACATTAGACTCACTGTAGCTGGGAAAAGTATTCGTCTTGGCGATATTGCTCGGGTAGGGTATCGGTCACGTTTAAATCAAAACAGTGCATATTTTACTTCTCGTGGCGCTTCAGTAAAGCAGGTTGTGCAGTTTTTTGTATATCGAGCAAGTACGGCAAATATCGATGCCTCTGAGAAAGAAGTTCGGGCAAGAGTAGAGGAGGAGTTAAAGAAATATAATAGGCAGTTTACTCTGGTAACTATTAATAATAGCGCTGAGGAGATAACTACTCAATTTGACGAGTTATCGAATGATTTTATTTCCACCATCGTTCTCGTATTTATTCTTCTTTTTATCTTTTTAGGGTTTCGTCAGGCAGCCATAGCAAGTATTACGGTTCCGCTCACCCTTCTTTCAGCGTTTGCGATTATTAATGCGTTCGGACTCACTCTTAATTTCCTTACCATGTTCGCTTTTTTGATCGCCTTAGGGCTTCTTATCGACGATACGATTGTGGTCGTGGCAGCGATGACGCGGTACTATGCGACTGGAAAGTTTACTCCTGCACAGGCGGGAATTTTAGTCTGGAAAGACTTTATCGTACCACTCTGGTCTACAACTATTACTACTATTTGGGCATTTTTACCCCTTATTTTGTCGACTGGAATTATCGGTGAGTTCATTAAATCGATTCCTATCGTCGTTACTGCTACCATGATTTCCTCAACTACTATCGCGGTGTTTATAACCATTCCGCTTATGATCGTATTCCTAAAGCCCTCTATGCCTAGACGCGTGAAGATATTTCTTACAGGACTTATGGTTATCGCGCTCGTACTTATTCCGGTATTTATTTTACCAAAAAATCCAGTTATATTTATCCTTGTTCCTCTTTTTCTCTTGCTCATTGTATTAACTTATCGAATTCGAAATTCTCTTCGAGAAGAGTTGACATATGTGATGAGTAAAAGAGAATTCACGAAGAAGCTACCAGGACAATTTCGTCGCATGGTAGATCATGGAGTGCTCGACATAGAAAAAATAAGTCATGGATATATGGTTTTGATCGAGCGAATAATTCTTTCCAAGCATGGAAAAAGAAATACTCTTATCGGCTTGACCATCTTCACCGTTGTCGCATACTTACTCGTACCGCTAGGATTTGTACAAAATGAGTTTTTCCCATCCCAAGATTCAGATCTTCTCTATGTATCAGTGGAGCTTCCGAGCGGAACTAACCTGAAAACAAATACTGGTGAGATGCTCTCTCTTTTACATGAAGTAAAAAATACTACAGAGGTGAGCTTTGCAGTGGGTGAATCAGGTCAGGGATTTTCGTCACAGGGACGAGTAGGCGATCCGAGTTCGTTTCTCATAACGCTTCATCTAACCGATCATAAAAAACGTCATATATCATCTCAAAAAATAGCTCAGGACTTACGGGTGCAGTTGAAAAATTATGCACGGGGAGTACTCACGGTGCAGGAGCTTTCTGGTGGTCCTCCAGCAGGAGCGGATATTCAGATCACCTATCTTGGAGATGATCTTACTGTATTGGATGGATATGCGAATCAAACCATGGATTTCTTGAAGAAACAGCCTGGACTGACAAATGTGGACAAGTCGATAAAACCAGGAACTAGTAAGTTAGTCTTTGTCCCAAATAAAGAAAGTCTTATCGAAAACGGTCTGACTGTAGACTCAGTCGCATCGTGGCTTCGTATTTATGCAAGCGGTATGACGCTGGATACGGTTAAGTTCGGTGAAGACGAAGAGGATATCGTATTACGATTATCAGATGATACCCAAACGCCTGAAGGACTTGGTGCACTTGCGATACCTACGGTCAAGGGCTCAGTACCGCTCGTATCACTTGGCAAACTTCAGCTATCTACCAATCCGACTGTTATAACTCGTGATTTAGGAAAGCGAACCATATCTGTGACCGGATCAGTAGTGACTGGGGTAAATGCGCAGACCAAGGGAGCGGAGTTGGAGAAATTTGCGAATTCGTTGAATTTGCCTTCAGGATATTCCTGGAAGACCGGAGGAGTAAATGATGAAAATCAGAAGTCAGTGAATTCTATTCTTCAGGCCATGTTAGTTTCATTTCTGCTCATCTTAATTACGTTGGTAGTTGAGTTTCGATCTTTCAGACAGGCGTTTATAGCTCTTCTCATCATCCCGCTTTCTATCGCAGGGGTATTTTATGTGTTTGCTTTGACCCAAACGCCATTGTCTTTCCCGGCGCTTATAGGAATACTTGCGCTATTTGGTATCGTTATTACGCATGCGATCGTTGTGATAGAAAAGATAAACGACAACATACGCGAAGGTCTGAATTTGGAAGATGCGATTATCGATGCGGCAGGAAATCGGCTTGAGCCGGTATTGCTCACCTCGCTCGCTACTATCGTCGGACTTATACCTATTACCTTATCTGATCCGCTCTGGAGAGGACTCGGTGGAGCTATTATCGCAGGACTCTTATTCTCAGGTCTTATAAAACTTTTCTTCGTACCGGTCATGTACTATATGTTTTTTAAGGAAAAGAAATAAACTCTGGTCGCCTCGTGTCATTCCGAATTTATTTCGGAATCTCCCTTTCGTCATTGCGATCTCGATTGATCGAGAGAAGCAATCTCTTTGGTTTACCCTGAGCAGTTCGGTTAAGCTCACTGCAAGCTTGCCGAAGGGTCATTCTGGAGTCCGCCAAAGGCGAGACGATAGAATCTCTTTATGGTTCGAGTAAGGTCGAGAACTTATTCTCTATTATCATACTTTTTCCGAAAAAGTATGATAAAACTCGCGAGCTAGTGAAAGATCACTAAATTATTCACTCGCTAGTCGGAGGAATGGCAGCCCCCTCCAGGCATTCATCCCGATAAATCGGGACTCAACCTGGGCCTCCCCCTGACAGCTCGTTCATAATTCTTAACGCGCTGCTTTCAGCGCTCGCACTACTGGATATAATAAACTTGCCTCTTGCATTGACGAAGTAAAATTCGTATATTACAAGTGCCTTTTTTATGAACAACCTGAAAAAGATTGATCCAGACATATACGACCTCGTCAAAGCAGAAGAGAAGCGCCAAAAAGAAGTCCTCGAAATGATCCCCTCGGAAAATTATACCTCTACAGCAGTTCTAGAAACACTGGGAACAGTGTTAAATAATAAATATTCAGAAGGATATCCGAAAAAGCGCTATTATCAGGGAAATGCAGTAGCTGATTCAGTCGAAATACTTGCACAAGAACGGGCACAGAAGTTATTTGGCGTACCATATGTAAACGTACAAGCTTTATCTGGTTCTGTGATGAATCTGGCCGTATACCTGGCGCTTCTGGAGCCATTCAAAGGGAAAATAATGGGTTTGTCTCTCCAGTTCGGTGGTCATTTGACGCACGGATATCCTGCATCAGCATCAGGTAAATTTTTTCAGTCTGTGCAATATACACTGGATGAAAATGCAAGACTTGATTTTGACGCGATAGAAAAAATGGCCATGAAAGAACGTCCCGATATTATCGTCTGCGGATTTACTGCATACCCTCGGATAATTGATTTCGCCAAGTTTGCCAAAATTGCTGAAAAGGTAGGGGCGTATTTACTCGCAGATATTTCGCACATTTCAGGCTTAGTTGTCGCCGGAGCACATCCATCCCCAGTGCCACATGTGGACATCGTTACGACCACGACTCATAAAACACTTCGTGGCCCTCGAGGTGCGCTTATTATGGTAACGGAAAAGGGATTGAAGAAAGATCCAGATCTCGGTAAAAAAATTGATACCGCGATTATTCCAGGACTTCAGGGGGGTCCGCACGATAACCAAACAGCTGCGATAGCAGTATGTTTGCTCGAAGCAGCCAAGCCCTCATTTAAGAAATATAGTCACCAGATTGTGAGCAATTCAAAAGCTTTAGCGAAGGAGTTAAATGACTATGGATTTGATTTGGTGAGCGGGGGATCAGATAACCATCTCATTTTAATTGATCTGAAAAATAAAAATGTGAACGGAGCTGTGGCAGCATTAGCTCTGGAAGTAGCAGGAATAGTCTTAAATAAAAATGGCGTACCAAACGATCCTATGCCTCCGTTTTATCCTTCAGGAATACGGCTTGGGACACCAGCTATAACGACGCGAGGATTAAAGGAAAAAGATATGAAGAAAGTAGCGAAATGGATAAAAGCAGCACTGGATGAAGTCACTGATCTTCCATTCCCGAAAGATAAAGAGGAGAGAAGTGCGTTCTGGAAAAAGTTTAAAAGCGATGTCGTGAAGAATAAAAAGTTAGTACAGATTGGTCAGGAAGTAAAGACGTTTATGGTTAAGTTCCCCATGCCCTAGACTCTTTCTACCACATACATGCCATTGAATCCAGCAAATCCGGATCCGAGAACTCCAATACTGTTGGATTTTTGATAGAGCACGCTCTCTCGAGGGAAGTGCCAGTCGTTAATAGGGTTTTTTAGGTTCACATTTGGGGGGATTTGACCATCTCGTATCGATAACACAGCTATAATACCCGCCATAATGCCAGCAGCACCCATAAGGTGATTTATAGAAGACTTTGGTGCATAAACCGGTATACGATGTTCTGCAAAAGCATTGCCAAACGTCTTCTTGATTGCTTCGATCTCAGCAAGCTCGCCTGTTTTAGTACCTGTCGCATGAGCTAAGTATGCATCTGGAAGTAGTATTTTATTTGTTCCAGGGACGACTAGCATATTCGTGAGTGCTTGTGCTACAACATCAGGATCACCCTGAGTAACATGATGTCCATCTATGGCTGAGTTAGTCCTATTTATTTTCGCGAGCGGCTCTCTTCCCTGGGTTTCGACGATATCGGCGCGTTCTAGAATCATGATGCCCTCACCATCTGCAGGTACAAATCCATTGCGGTCCGCGTCAAAGGGTCTACTGGCACGTTCTGGGTCGTTATTCCTATCAGCGAGGGCATGTACCGCATTAAATCCTGCCATAGTTATGCGCGGGTGAGTGCCCAGCGCTGTCTCGCTTCCTATGACTACTACCGTATCAGCTCTACCGCTTCGGATAAGATCCTTCGCTATATCGACAGATATCGCTGAGGCACCGCATGCGCCGTTGTTTACGATTCCTCTTCCGCCTTTTATGCCCACAGCCATAGCGAATCTTCCGAGTGGTTGCTCTGGAAACATGCCCAGTGGTAAATCGAGGCCTACTTTTCCTGATCCTTTTTCCTCAGTTACTTTATGAAGGTCTACGGCTGTGGCTACTTGGCCAAATCCAGTTCCGAAAACGATAGAGGTTCTGCCTGGTCTTATTTTATCCGTATCTATTTTCCCGTCATCGGTAAGTAGTCCAGCCATAGCGAGTGCTTTTCTTCCATCGACTACAGTCATAGCTCCCATTCTCGTGAGGAATCTAGAGTCTTTTCTTTCATTTATTCCAGATATTGGGTCAAAATCATCGGGGAAGGGAGCTGCGACACGAGATCCTTCATCTATTTCTGGAAGATCTAATTTTATGGCGCTATTTCTGCCTTCGAGCATGGCTTTCCACGTCTGTTCTATGTCTCCAAATCGTGTTCTTCCGGCCACTCCCGTTACGACTATATCACCACGATAGGGGACGTCGATCTCTGGTATTTTTATAGCGTCTACATAACGGGTTTGTCCCTGTTCGAAGCGCGCAGAGGGCATTTTTTTAGTTCTTTCCTTCCTCAAAAACAGTGGTGGATGGTTGTGATGGTCGTGGGGGTCTTTGTCTTCTCATTTTCAAAATCTTTAGGCCTCGTAGTGCTTTGTCTCTATCTTCTAGTCCACACGCGATTTCAGAGGTAGTAGCAAATGCCTTAAGTCCCACTCGAGTTACTGCATCGGCATTAAATCCGTTTGGCTTAATATCGCCAACACGTGATTGCGTTACGAGTTCTGTTCCTTTGGTAATTTTTTCACCAAATTCTGCAGGCGGTGCATATGTGATTTTCTTTACGCCCTGAAAGAGGGGAAGAATATTCTCTGGAATGTTTCCGCCATGCATAGCGTCTAGTCCCGTGGTGAGCGCGGCTGATTCCAAAACCATAGGTTTTAGGTGGTCATTTGGATCTTCACCTGGTTTGAAAATCATGGAACCGATTTCTGCTACCACCGTACCTCCTACCCTCAACTGAGCAGCTCCTTCGATATAAGTAAGCTCACTCTCTCCGCTACCACCAGGATTTATATAGATGTCTACTTTATCTCCTGGAAATACTGGCATTTTGAACTGAATATCACTGACTTCGCTGAGATGATATCTGCTACCAGTTAAGCCATTAAACATGTCTGTCATGGTTTCTTGAGCCGTAGCGAACATTTTATATCCTGGTAAGATCTGGGGATTTCCTTCGCCGGAAAAGTGTCCCTCTACATGAGCGTTCGTTACGATAAATGTGCTGTCTGGTTCTGAGGGATCACTTGCTTTTCGATCGAGTGCCGCGTGATGAAGTCGTCCATCGACTAGATTGAAATGAGGTAGCATATCATCTGGTTTTACCGTGTAGTGACCAAAACTAAGTCCTGGTTCTGCGAATACGATTTTATCGATCTTACGAGAAGCATCGCTGTACATGCTAAGTCTTTCGGCTACTTCTTGGTCACTCCAGTGGGGAATTCCTACATACTCAGTATGGCCGAAGGGAAGGTCTGTGCTCGCTACTTTTACGATAGCCTCGGCTACAGTATGTGTATTCACCGATTCACCCTCGGTTCCTGCAAGCATATTAGTGACTAGTTCTGGATATGCTCTGCTGAGTAGTGACCAGGTAATAGTTCCCTCTACGCCGGTCGCACATACTTCTGCATACCTTATATTTGTCCCGTTTTTTTCTGATAGAGCCTGTACGGTCTTAGGTAGCTCCACTTTTCCTTTATATTTGCTTTTGGCGACTGGATCGTAGTCACTAACGCTTTTAATATCAGATCCCCAATACTCAGACAAAGTGCTTTCGATATTGACTACTACCGGATCATCGCTTTTAGCCAGAAGTGGTCCTACTTTTTCTGTGAGAGCTACCTTTGCTCGAAAATTTATATCGTCGGCTGCTTCTGTATTCTCAGCGCGTAGTCCACCTGCTGCGTTGTGATAGAGGATATCTAGTTTTCCTGCTCGGGCTTCGATGGTATCTCTTAAAGAGTTTAGTGCGTCATCACTTGTAACGTCACACACTACATCTATAATTTCTGTGCCACCCCCGATAGCTGCGATTGCAGCTTTTAATTCCTCAACACGCCGTGGTTTTCCTCCTGTGTGAGTCACGAAGATTTGAGCTGCGCCTTCACGGGCGAATGCTTCTGCTGTAGCTCGGGCGATGCCTCGAGTGCCAGTAATAAGTGCGACTTTTCCTGCGAGTCTTTTCGTTTCATTTTCCGCGCCTGAGTTAGCTCCAAGATCTGGAGAAAGGTTTGGTCGTGGTCTGGTTCGTTCGTGTAGGGGTCCCATACGTTTATTATTTAACCATGGTCACTATACAGGTCTGTAATTTAGCCTACCATAGTAATGTTTTCTAGACTACAGATAGTTGCTATGATACACCGTATTCTACAGAAGTCAATAGGTGAGCCTGAATATTCAGGTTTTGGTCGTTGGTTATATGCTATATTAGTTGTATGAAAAAGCTGGTATTTCTTATTTCAAATGCAGGGAGTGGTACGAATTTGCAATCCGTTATCGATGCGATAGAGGATAATCGAATCCATGCGACTATCCTCGCTGTTATCAGTGATGCTTCAGATGCCAGAGGTGTGATCCGTGCGAAAGACCATGGGATAGAGACGTATGTTTTAAAACAAGGGGAAAACGTAGAAAAAATTGTTTCCGAATATGCACCTGACTATATCTGTCTGACTGGTTGGAAGCAAATCATAACTGACTCATTTCTAAAAACATTTGAAAATAAAATCCTCAATCTTCATCCAGGTCTTATTCCGGATACGATGGATGGAGAGGTCAAAAATCCTGATGGAACTACAGCGTTATGGAATAAAGGCATGTTTATGGATAAAGCGATTACGAATTTTCTGGTAAATAAAGCGACGTATGCCGGTTCTTCGATTCACTTTTTAAGTCAAGAGTTTGATTTCGGCACTGTGTTGGCGCGGGGATTTGTATCGGTTGAGCCTGATGATAAGATGGAGTCTCTCTATGCGAGATTGAAAGAAAAAGAAAACCAACTCTACGTCGAAGCCCTCCAGAAATTGTGTAACTAGATACAAAACCTGCTATAATCCTCTCGAAAGTTATAGTCTATGTTTAGAGGTGAAAATTTGCCACGAGATTCGAGAAAAGTTACTCCATCTATATTTCCGCGATCAAAAAGACCTCCTTCTGTTGAGGTTGTTCCTGGGTCGGAAATGGAATCTACGACACCATATGTATATCTTTTTGAAGGACAGGGTTCGCAATTTGTAGGAATGGGAAGAGAGTTTCTGAATCCTGAAGAAGCTGGTATCGTCATTAAAGATCCTGATGTGAGGGAGTTGTATCGATTGGCAGAGGAAGTATTTGGTTTTGAGTTACTGCAGATGAGTCTTTCAGGACCTGAAAAAATGCTTAACAGGACTATTATAGCTCAGCCTGCAATCGTTACCTATAATGAGGCGTGCAGGATTTTACTAGAAAAAGAAAATCCTGGCTTGTTTTCAAGAAAACCGAGAAAGTATGCGGGTCATAGTCTTGGTCAATATAGCGCATATGTTGCTGCGGGCGCGCTTAGTCAGCAGGATGCGTTCGCTCTTATAAAAGCACGTGCCATAGGTATGGAATATGCTTCTATTCTAAATCCTGGAGGCAATGTAGTAGTTACTATTCAGCGTCCGAAGGAAGGGGAGGATGCGGCAAGGTATACCAGTGCTTTTTCACAGTTTACTGATGGGCTTGGTGACATAGATAATTTATGGCCGGGAATTTTCAATACAAGCACCCAGACAGTATACGCAGGAACAGAGGATGCACTCGATAAGCTTCAGGCGCGTATTCATGGTGAGGCACGAGATACTATTCGCCTCGTTCGTGTTCGTATTTCTACTCCAGCACATTCTCCACTCATGGAGCCGGGAAATAAAGTTCTTAAAAAAATTCTCGATACTACACAAATTCGTGTTCCTCATGGGGATATAGTCTTAAACACGAGTGCTCGATCTACACGAGATCCCGATATATTGAGAAGAGAGATTCTAGACCAGTTGACGAAGCCTGTTTTATGGAGACAGACACTTCATGAAATCTTGAATGATGAAGGATTGCAGGGCTCGTATGAATTTGGAGCTAAGAAAGTTCTTTCCGATATGGCTGTGATTGAAGCAAGGCATTTGGATACTGCAAGACAAGCTGCTGAGGATTTATTGCCAAGTCATCATAAGTCACGTCGCTTTCCTATTTCTACGAGAAACATAGTGTTTTCTACGCTTACTGTAGCAGCTGGACTAACTGCTGCGTTTATTGCTAAGTGGAAAGAAGACCATGATAGTGAAAAAAAGTAATTTGTAGTCCAGACTACAAGTATGTTGTAATCCAGATTACACTATGATATGCTTAAAATCGTGGATAACGTACCATCTTCATCAGAAGCCCAGCTCAGGGAACGTCTCGAGCACATAGGGGAATCACCAGACTTCAGTGCATTTTTCGAACGCTTCGTAAAACGTGCTCCTAACACGATAAAAAAGGGCACTCTTATCTTTAACGAGGGTGATCCGCTCGGAAGACTTTACTACATAAAAGAAGGATTTGTGAAGCTGTATAGGTTGACCTCTGAGGGTCGCGATGGTACTACATATCTTCTGGGACCGGGAAACCTCTTAGGACTTCGAGCGCTTCTTTCAGATGATGAATCAGCCAAGCATCACGCAGAAGCTATAACCGATGCTAAAATCCTGACTGTCTCGAGAAAAGAATACTTGGATGCTATCATGCACGATCCACGCCTTCTGGTCGATCTTATGCATGCATACATCGAAAGACTGAATTATACAGAGCAAAAACTGGTAGGCTATATGTTTACTGATGCTACAGCACGAGTCGCATATTTCCTTCAGATGACTGCGAAGCGATTTGGTAAAAAAGAAAATAATATGGTTGCCTTGCCGGTTCCACTCACGCATCAGCTTATCGCTGATTTCGTCGGTTCATTCCGTGAGACGGTTTCTGTAGCGCTGAAAAAGCTCGAAAAAGAGGGAGCTATTAAGACTGCGAAGGGGATTATAACGATACAGCACATAGAGAATTTAGAAAAATATGCCTCCGGTGAAGTCGAAGTGTAGCTCTTGTAGTCCTCATTACACCTTATTGGTCATTTCCATTACTGAACTTCCATTTATTTTTTGATTAAATGTCCTTATGAAGATACTTTTTAAAATTATGGCATTACCGATGACCATCGTGTATGCATTTATGGCAGTGATCTTTCAGGATTCAGATGAATATGCTGATGCTGCGATTTCGAGTATGAATATGGTCATGAAGGAGAAATAATTATGCCACCAGAAATAGATGGAAGAAAGCTTACTACAAGGGATAGGGTTCGATTTGAAGGAGAAATGCGTGCGGGAGGATTGGAGCGCGTGACAGATATCGATAGGGTCGATGTGTACTTTGTGGGACCGGACGAAGATCCGATTTTCGTACTGGCGAATGGCGATGTGATTGAGCGGGTATTTTATTCGGGACCGCTTGCGACGCAGCACATGGCGCCACTTTTACCTAGGAATCATGAAATATTTACTGCGGAGGAAACTCCGACGAGATCATAATTTAACGATTCAGACGAAAAACTGTGCCATTTGCAGAAATAAATCCTTCTTTTTGAAGTTGCAAAAGAGCTTGGTCGAGAAGTTTTTCGTCGTCAGCCAGCCCCAGGCTTAATAGTTCTTCTTTGGTAATTTTTTTCTTTTCCAGAAGAATTTTTAATATTTTTCCTCTGATTTGCCGAACGGATCCCTCAAATCTCGACTGTTTTGCATAGTGCTTGCTCTGGCGGTTCGGATTGGGAATCGTTTTTCCTAAATAGCTTCCGTAATCCATAAGAGCGTAGTACCACTGGCGGGGATTGATCCGGTCTAGCGTCTGATCCACTAAAGTGAGAATATCTCTATCATGAATTCCGTTGTCATTCTGGAGCGGAGCGATAGAATCATCTTTTGAGATCCTATCGGTCGTTTCACTTCCTCCAGGATGACTTTGGGAGCTAAAAAATTCATGGATAAAAACTCGTCGGATGTTGGTTTCTATAAATACAAATGGTTTGTTTTCTGAAAATACATAGATAGATCCTGCTGTGTTTTTCCCGATACCAGGAAATGTTTCTAAGATTTCCGGATCCATGGGAAGTTTACCGCCAAACTCTTTTACGACACGCTGTGCAGTTGTTTGTATATATAGTGCTCGGCGATTATAGCCCAAGCCACTCCAGTATCGTAAGACAGTAGGCAGCGGAGACTGAGATAGTGATTTGAAATCAGGAAACTGACGTATCCAGGCTTCATATTTCGGAACTACGCGGTAGGTCTGGGTCTGCTGGAGCATGACCTCAGAGATGAAGATGTTATAGGGATCCAGGATTCCGTTGGTTTGTATTTTCAATAGTGGAGGGCGCCATGGAAATTCCCGTTTATTTTTTCCATAAAAGTCCCAAATCTTTTTCTGGAAGGATTTTATTTCTGTGGGTTTCACAGGAGTTATTGTATCAGAACGATATTGACTACAGAGATAGCTAGGGAACAAGCAAGACGTCGCAGAACGCGCCAGCTCTAGGTTCTTGTTTTTTGGTGCAGTTTTTGATATCATAGCTCCTAGCACACACATCCTGATACATAGTCCTGCTGTAAACAGAGGATTGGGGTGGAGGACTAAGGACTATATTATATGAGAGAAATAACACTCGAAGAATTATTGGAAGCTGGTTGCCACTTTGGCCACCAAGTTACCAGACACAACCCCAAATCACGTGATTTCGTGTTCGAAGCACGCGACAATATCCATATAATCGATTTAGCCAAGACAAAAGAGGGCTTAGAATCAGCCGCAGCATTTGTAAAACATATCGCAGAGTCAGGAAAAACCTTGGTCGTCGTCGGATCGAAGCAACAAGCATCAGACTTAGTGAAGGAAGAAGTAAAACGAGCTCGTGTAGCTGGGGCAGATGGTATTTACTGGGTAACTGCGCGATGGATCGGTGGATTACTCACTAACTTCTCAGAAGTTTCGAAGAATTTTAAAAAGTTACAAAATTATACAGACCTCCAGAAAAATGAAATCGAACGGTCTAAATATACGAAGAAAGAACTCGGACTTTTCGAGAAAGAAAGACAAAAGCTCGAAAATCTCTATGGTGGTATTTCTGAAATTCCCCAAGCTCCTCAGTCGCTTTTTATCATTGACACGCATTTGGAAGATCTCGCAGTCAGAGAAGCGACGAAAACAGGCGTCGAAACGGTGGGAATAGTCGACACAAATGCTGATCCATTCGTGATCACTCATCCAATTCCAGCAAATGACGATGCTGTCGGTTCTATAAAACTTATCGTGACGTACATAGTCGATGCGTGGATCGAAGGAAGAATGGGAGCACTTAAAAAGAAAGAGACAGAAGAGACACAGACACCAAAGGAGACAAAAGGGACAGATGAGACAAAGGTAGCAGAAGAGAAGGTCGTTTCCGCAGAGCAAAAAGAAAAGAAAATGAAGAAAGAAAAAGTAGTGAAAGAGCCAAAAGAGACAGAAGAGACACAGGGGAAAAAGGAGACAGAGGCAATAGTTGAACCGAAGAAAAAAGGAAAACCTAAGAAATTAGCGCCTAGTATCCAGAAGCTAGTTGCTTGAAAATAAATATGGCCGCAGATATAGAACTACTGAAAAAACTCCGAAATGAAACCCAGGTTTCCCTGGCTGATTGCCGCAAAGCGCTGGAAGCTACCGAAAATGATTACGAAAAAGCGAAGGCGTGGTTAGCGAAGAATGGGCTTGAAAAAGCAGCGAAGAAATCAGGCCGTGAAGCAAAACAAGGGATCGTTCATGCATATATTCACGCAGGTGGTCGTGTAGGAGTGCTACTCGAACTCGCCTGTGAGACCGATTTCGTAGCACGTACTGATGAATTTAAAAAGCTCGCACAGGAAATAGCTATGCAAGTATCTGCTATGAATCCGAAAGACGTAGAAACACTTATGAAGCAGGAATATATCCGGGATGGTTCGAAAACGATTGAAGCATTGGTAAAAGAAACCATAGCCAAGCTCGGAGAAAACACAGTAATCAAGCGCTTCACCCGATTTGAAATAGGAGAATAGAGAAACCCCTGCCCAACTTAAAATATAATGAGAAATCCTACAGAATTAGGTTCGAAAGGACCACAGAGAGAAACACTTACTCCCACTAGTGCAGAGGCACAGCTTATTGAAGTGGCGACTGAACTAGCTAAGCAAGGAAAAGACGTAGTAATAGTGAGGTCGATGATCGCACATCCCAATACACGCGTTACGACAGGGTTTCAGCTGCTGCAGGTGACAGAAGGAATTCACATCAATAATCTTCCTCGAGTTAGAAGTGTAAGTGTCGTACTTCCATTTAATGGAGGAGTGGACGAATATACGTCATCAGAAATGGGAATGGTTCGTCTTTCTATTCCAGAAGAAGCAGGTCTTCCGTTCGTTGATCGCATAAAGGCTAAGTTAGAAAGATCCCTTGGCGTAGAAGATGTGCGTGCTGGTAAAACTGAAGGTAAGTATGAGGTTGAAGACCATAAAGTAATATGGGAACAAATTTATCCTCAAGAGCCGGTAGTTGTTTAATCTTCTTAGATTTGCCATAATACCTTTATGGATTTAGTCGGAGATGCGCGCCTCAAGATGTTAAAAGTCCTCGAAGTTGTGAAGAATGACATAGCCACCATCCGTACTGGTAGAGCCACTCCATCACTGGTCGAAAATATTTCTGTCATGGTATATGGTGGAACTACCCGCATGAAAATCTTGGAGCTCGCTACTATCGGATCTTCTGATCCTCAAACACTTCTCATAACACCTTTTGATCCATCTATCACAGGCGAGATCCAAAAAGGAATTATGGAGGCAAATACAGGACTCACTCCAAATATAGACGGACAAAATATTCGTATTTCTATTCCACCACTTTCTACAGAACGTCGCCAACAGCTTATCGCTCTCATGCGGACAAAACTCGAAAATGGTCGAGTTATGATACGTCAGGCTCGTCATGATGCTATGTCTGATATAAAAAAATCATCTGCTGACAAAGCGCTCACTGAAGATGATGAGAAGCGTCTCGAAAAAGAAGTCCAAAAAGCTACTGACGATATGGTTTCTGAAATCGATGCAATCGGTAGTAAAAAAGAAGAAGAACTACTACAGATATAAGCTTGGTGTCATGCTGTAGCTAGTTCAGCATCTTCCTGTTGCGAAATAATGAAATACCTGCTTGATCGCAGGAGATCCTGAAACCCGCTTCGACTCAGCGAGGCGAGCAAGTTCAGGATGACAGAAACAGACTTATGATATTAACTTTACTTATTTTTCTCCTCATCCTTTCTTTGCTCGTTTTTATTCACGAAGCTGGGCATTTTTTCGTCGCGAAAAAATTCGGAATAAAAGTAGAGGAGTTCGGATTCGGTCTTCCTCCGCGACTTTTTGGTATTAAAAGAGGAGAGACTATTTACTCAATCAATTGGTTGCCAATTGGTGGGTTTGTCAAATTATATGGCGAGGATGAGGCGGGTGCGGGGAGAGTACAGATTCCAAGCTCAAAGTTAAAAGTTAAAAATGAAGATATGGATCGAGCTTTTTTCGCACGACCTGCATGGCAGCGCTCACTCGTTATAGTAGCTGGAGTTGTTATGAACACGTTCTTAGCAGCTCTCATTTTCTATATATTTCTTTTCGCTTCTCATTTTAAAACAGAGCTTCCGCTACTCGGTAACCACACATTTTTCGGCGTTAATCAAGTGAATATGACTGCTATCATAGTTCAGAGTGTTTCAGCGAATTCTCCAGCAGAAAAAGCAGGTATTAAGCCAGCATCGCATCTCCAGACCATTAATCATGAAAAAATAACCACCGTCGAAAAATTTGTTAGTACTATAAATACATTCAAGGGGAAAGAAGTAGAGATTTCTTGGGAAGATGTAGAGACTCATAAGAAGTTTACGGCCATGGTGTTACCACGCGTTTCTCCTCCGGCACATGAAGGAGCTCTCGGAGTTAGCTTTTATCCGCTCTCCACAGCTGTGCTTTCGTATGATACTCTGGAGCAGAAAATATTTTCAGGTTTTGTTCATCCCATAAATCTTATGGCGTATAACTTCGATGTAATGGGGAAGTTATTATCGATGTCGATTAAGCAAAAAGATGCAGGTCCGATTGGCGAAGGTGTTTCAGGGCCAGTTGGAATTTATTCACTCGTCGGAAATATTTTACAGATTCCAGATGCTCGCGAGAGATTGCTTCAGATCTTGAATCTCGCAGGAGTGTTGTCTATTTCGCTCGCATTTTTTAATATACTGCCTATTCCTGGACTTGATGGGGGAAGATTCTTTTTTATCATGATAGAAATTATTACGAGAAGAAAAGTTCATCCAGCGTTTGAAAACTGGGCGCATACGATAGGCATTGCAGCTCTTCTCGGACTCATAGCGATCATTACAGCACACGATATTTTTAAGCTCTTCAGATAAAAAATGGAAACGATGGATATCTCAATCACCCAGGTAGTTCACGCCTCAGGGGGTATAGAAAAAGCAAAAGATTTTTTATATTCATACACTGACGCATCGACACTCCTATTGCTTTCTGGAGGAAATACCCCACAGGCTCTCTATAAGCAGCTAGCAGAAGAATCCCTGCTGACCGTTGGTGCAGTGGCGATGGTAGATGAGCGATATGGTCTGCCATTTCACGAAAAGAGTAATGAAAAAATGATAGAAGAGTCGGGACTCATTCGATATCTGAGTTCCACTCAAGTTCCATTTTATTCTATTTTAGAAGATAAACCGCTCGATGAAACAGCTGCTGATTATGAAAAAATGCTGGTATTTCTTTTCGCTCAGTTTAGAAAAAGTATTGCTATTATGGGGGTTGGGGATGATGGACACACAGCCGGACTACCAGCTGGAATTCAAAGTTTAAAGTTTAAAGTTCAAAATGAACAATTAGTGACTTCTTATAACGATGAAGTAGGAAGGTATGGAGAGAGGATTACGATGACTTTTAAGGCATTGGGTCAGGTAGGGCAAAATGTAATTCTGGCTTTTGGTGATGAGAAAAGAAATGCTTTACAGAAAATGTTGGAAGCAGGATCTATGGATGAGATTCCTGCTAGATTTTATGCGAGACCTGAAATAGCGAAAAAGACTCTGTTAATCACAGATCAGAAGCTGTAGAATAACCTTACCGTCATCCTGAATTTATTTCAGGATCTACTTCTGTCTCGACATAGGGAGATGCTGAATCAAGTTCAGCATGACAAGAATATATTATGAATTCCCCTTTTGTCATGGTAATTTTCGGAGCCACTGGTGATTTAGCTCGACATAAACTCTTTCCTGCTCTCTTTTCCCTTTATAAACAGAAACGGCTGCCTGAGAATTTTTATATCATCGGTTTTGCGAGACGTGTGTTTAGTGACGATGATTTTAGGAGTTTGATTGGCGAGCAGTTAAAAACTGATTCTCCGGAGTATGCTGAATTTGCGAAAAATGTGTATTACGAGCAGGGATTATTTGATGAGAAAAATGGGTATGAGAAACTCATTGAACGACTGAATAAATTCGATGAAAAGGTGGGTGCATGCATCATGCGGTTATTCTATCTGGCTACTCCACCAGATAATTACGATGCAATTCTCGATCATCTGTTATCGACCAAGTTATCAGAAGGATGTGGACAAGGTAGTAGTAAATGGACGAAGCTTGTCATCGAAAAACCATTTGGAAAAGATCTGGAAACAGCGCAGGAACTCGATAGAAGACTGGCAGAAATTTTCGAAGAAAAGCAGATTTTTCGCGTAGATCATTATCTAGGGAAAGAGACAGTTCAGAACATGCTTGCATTTCGATTCGCGAATGGGATCTTTGACCCTATCTGGAGCAGTAAATATATCGATCATGTGCAGATAACATTTGCTGAGAAAAAAGGAGTCGCAGGCCGAGGAAAATTTTTCGATGGTGTCGGAATTTTACGTGATGTTGCTCAGAATCATCTCATGCAACTTATCGCGACTGTAGCCATGGAACAGCCGAAGAGTTTTATGAAAGAAGATGTCCGCGATGCCCGTGCAAAAGCAATACATGCGATCAAATATATCGAACCATCTGATGTATCTTCTCGTGTAGTACGGGGGCAATATGCCGGATACCATGATGAGAAAGATGTCATGAAAGACTCCACTACTGAGACATTTGTCGCGATGAAACTGGAAGTCGATACACCTCGTTTTTCCGGTGTGCCATTTTATGTGCGAGCAGGGAAACATATGCCGAAAGATACGGTCGAAATATCTATCGTATTTATCCAGACATGTCATATTCTCTTTAAAGAATACGGATGTCCTGAAGAGGGGAACGTGTTAACGATTCGTATCCAGCCGGATGAGGGGATAACGCTTCGCATGATCGCGAAAAAGCCCTTCGACTCCGCTCACGGCAAGCCCGGATTAGCATTGACTACGGTAAATATGGGCTTTAATTATAGTGATGAGTTTGGCGGAAAAGGAGCGGATGCATATGAAAAGATACTGACTGATATTTTCTCCGGAGACCAAACTCTTTTTAATCGTTCAGATGAGTTGGAAAGCAGTTGGGAATTTATCACTAAAATCCTTAAGGGTTGGAGCGAAGTTCAGAATTCATCCCGATTCAATCGGGAAAAAATTAAAAATTATAATGAAGGGGAATGGGGTCCGAAAGAGGCGACGGAGCTCATAGAGAAAGATGGAAGGAAGTGGATAGGATGAAGGTGATTCTTTTACATGGAAATGGTGGATCATCAGCAAAGGAAATATGGTTTCCATATATAAAAAGAGAATTAGAAACATTATCTATTGAAGTTATAGCTCGGGATTTTCCTGATGCATACATTGCTCGAGAAAAGTTTTGGCTCCCATTTCTGAAAAATGAGCTGCACGCCGATGATCAATCTATTTTAATTGGTCACTCTTCAGGTGCAGTTGCTGCGATGCGGTTTGCAGAAAAAAATAAAATCTTTGGTTCTGTTTTGGTTGGTGCATGCTACACTGACTTAGGAGATGCTGTCGAAAGAGAAAGTGGATATTTTAATCGTCCGTGGGACTGGGAATCTATTAAAAAAAATCAAAATTGGATTATTCAGTTTGCATCCATTGATGACCCATACATCCCAGTTGAAGAAGCGCGAGTTGTTCATAAGCAACTAGATACGCAATATTATGAATCTACAGATAGGGGACATTTTGGAGGAGATATTAATATGACTGAATTCCCAGAATTACTTGAAGCGCTGAAGAAAAAATTAAATATATAGTATGTCTATTAACATAGAAGATTTTGCTAAATTAGATATTCGCATGGGCACTATTATCGCTGCGGAGAAAGTGGAAAATGCAGATAAATTGTTAAAGCTTCAGGTAGATTTTGGAATTGATCCAGAGACAGACCTGCCTGTCGTCAGGCAGATAGTTTCAGGAATAGCACAGTGGTACACGCCAGAAGAATTGATTGGCAAGCAATGCCCGTTTATTTTCAATCTAGAGCCACGAACTTTTCGTGGAGTTGAAAGTCAAGGTATGATTCTCGCGGTGGGACTAGAAGACGGAGTGGCGTTGTTGCACCCGGATAAAGAAGCGCCGAAGGGGAGTAAAATAAGATGAAGACAACAGCACTATTGGCTATTTGTTGTGGCGTTATTTTTACAGTACTTGGATATCTGGTAACCAAGCAATTTCACACGCCTTCTAATTGGAACGAATTTGGATTTCCCATCACTGTGTTTAGTGGTGGCGGAGTTACAGGGCAATACACCTGGAATCTCTTTGGTGTTTTGCAAAATGTGGTTTTTTGGTTTGTTGTTTCATTTTTTGTTATATTTGTTTTCCGCAAAAAGTAGATTCGCTATATGAAGATTGGTTTTATCGGTCTTGGAAAAATGGGATCCAGAATGACGGAGAAGCTTCTGAAAGATGGACACGAAGTTGTCGCGTGGAATCGCTCAGCACATCCTCTTAAGACTACAGATACTATTCAGAATTTAATTCAAAATTTAAAAGCTCCTCGAGTTATCTGGGTTATGGTTTCAGCAGGAGAGGCGACCACAGAAATTTTGACAGAAGTAGAAAAGTATGTAGAGAAAAACGACACCATTATAGATGGCGGTAATGCACACTTTGCGGATACCCAAAAACGATATGAAGAATTTGGAGAAAAGGGAATCCGATATCTAGGTATTGGAGTCAGCGGAGGGATTATAGCAGCCACAGAGGGATACCCACTTATGGTTGGCGGGGATAGATCTGCGTATGAACACATTAGACCCATTCTGGATTCACTTTCCAAGCCTTGCGGAGGACATGATTACTTTGGCTTGGGTGGGGCAGGGCATTACGTCAAAATGATCCACAATGGAATTGAATATGGATATATGCAGTCTCTGGGAGAAGGTTTTGGAGTACTTGAAAAATCAGAATATAATTTTGATTTAGTAAAAGTTGCTAAGCTTTACCAGAAAGGCACTCTGGTTTCTGGTTTTATGCTCGATCGGACAGTCGAAGCGCTTGAGGATCCAGAAATGAAAACAGTAAAGGGAATTATCTCAGAATCTGGAGAGGCCAAGTGGACAGTGGAAGAGGCGAAGAAAAATAATCTTCCAGTGGATGTTATCGAGACATCACTTGAGTTTCGTCGGAAATCCCAAACAGATGAATGTATTCAAAATTCTTTTGCTGCGAAATTAGTGGCTGGTCTTCGCAAAGCATTCGGCGGACATGGAGTTAGAAAGATATAATATTAGATGTCAAACATTCTCTCTAGAACATCGGCCTTTTTCCCGCGTATTTTTCTGACTACATCATAAAAGATATTCGACAGCATAGACACAGGAGGTTCTGGATCATATTCGGGATTCCACACTACAAGTTTTAATTGCGGTCTTTCTCTGCCTATATCTTTGAATTGAAAAATTTGATGCTCTCCGTGCCCAGATATAGACCTTAACCCTTCTTTCTGAATACTCATATCAAATGGTTAGTGTCTATATAGTGCACCCCTCTAAAGGCATTGTCAAGGATAAGTAATTGACGTAAATTCAGGATCAATGTCTAAAAAATCAGATCGACTGCGTCTGTTTCTTCTTTTGTAGGCATGATTTGAATGCTATCATGCGCATAAATATGCTGTCAATAACGAGCTATATGGAACTAAAAGCTTATCTATGAGTTGAAGAAGTCCTTCAGGACATGGGAGTATAAAATAATTATTTTCTTCTTGGAATTGGACATGCAAGATACCAGTTATAGAGCCTTTGTGTCTCACTCCAAACAACACGTGTTGGAGAAGCTTCCGGTAGTGCAGCTACTGGGATTCTAAATTCTGTTGTTGTCGCGAAAACAGTATGAAGAGTTGATTCATCAGTAGAGCGTCTCAAATCGTCTTTTGTAACATTTATTTCTGGATTTAGTCCATTTACAATTCGTCTGGTATCATCCAGCGCTTCCGGAGAGTATCCACCCAGGAACCGACTCACTCTTCTCATGAGTCCAATCGATTCACCAGCTTCACTTAATTTCATGATGCGATTATATACAAATTATTGTACATAGTCAAAGTGGATGGTATACTAGCGCTATGCGTTACTCAAAATTATTTGGAAAAACGATTAAAGATGCGCCGAAAGATACGGTTTCTATAAACGCGCAGTACTTACTTCGCGGGAGCTACATAGATCAGCTTATGTCTGGGTCGTATACGCTTATGCCACTTGGTTTAAGAGTAATCAAAAAGCTCGAGCAGATTATCCGTGAAGAAATAAATGATACTGGCGCACAGGAAATTCTTATGCCGCTGCTTCATCCGAAAGATATATGGAATGAGACAGGGCGATGGGATAGTGCGAAAGACGTCATGTATCAGTTCGAAAAAAATGAAAAAGAGTATGCGCTCTCGTTTACTCATGAGGAGATATTGCTCGATCTCGTGCGAAAACATGTTTCGACCTATCGGGATTTTCCGGTAAAGATGTATCATTTTTCGACCAAATTTAGAAACGAACTGCGGGCGAAATCAGGAATCTTACGTGGGCGAGAATTTCTCATGAAAGATCTGTATAGCATGCATACATCCCAAGAGGATTTGGATGAATATTACGAAAAAGTGGCAGCGTCGTATATGAAGATATTTGAACGGGTCGGACTAAAAGCACTTCGAGTGCAGGCAGCAGGTGGCGTGTTCACTGATAACGTGACTGACGAATTTCAGGTTTTTACTGAAGCAGGAGAGGATGAGATTATTTATTGCCCTGGTGGAGATTTCGCCCAAAATGTAGAAATAGCACAAGTAAAAGAAGGGAAGGAATGTGATCTGGGTCATGGACCACTTCAAAAAGCGAAAAGTGTAGAAGTCGGCAATATTTTCAGGTTTGGTACTTCATATAGTGAGAAAATGAATGTTTCGTTTACCGATAATATGGGGAAAAAACAATTTGCGTACTTAGGTAGTTATGGAATAGGACTGACCCGACTTATGGGAACTATTGTTGAGGTTTTTCATGACGAAAAAGGAATTGTGTGGCCGGAAAACGTCGCACCATATCAGGTTCAGCTCGTGAGTATTAAATATGAGCTAGATAGTATCAGGCAAAAAACGGATGAGCTATGTGAAAAACTCCAAAAAGCAGGAGTGGAAGTATTGCTCGATGATCGGGATGTTTCAGTGGGGCAGAAATTTTCAGATGCCGACTTACTCGGTATGCCATATCGAGTCGTCATTTCTGAAAAAACCCAGGATCAAATAGAGGTTAAAAAACGAAACGAATCGGATGCGAAACTTATGTCAACGGAATCCCTCCTCAGTTTGCTTGGAAAATAATACTACGGTAGAAATGGAAGAGGGATATTGAAGAATCGTATCCAAAAAAGTGCATACACGAGAAAAAATACCACCCCT
Source organism: Candidatus Levybacteria bacterium GW2011_GWA1_37_16 (assembly GCA_943354875.1). Lineage (GTDB taxonomy): Bacteria > Patescibacteriota > Microgenomatia > Levybacterales > UBA12049 > CALRDJ01. The sequence continues at coordinate 25,231 of CALRDJ010000011.1, forward strand.
GCAATTATTAAAATAACTGGTGAAATTCTCGAGGAAGATTTCACATCTTTAGCCACAAATGCTCCTCCAGCAGTATGAGTAGTCGTAAGGACTGGTGAAGGTACTGGGATATGATGAGCGATCGTGGGACCTAGGGGAGGTGTGCTGGGTGTTTCTCGAGCGCTTGGTGGTGTGGGAGCGACGGGTGCTGGGCTTGTTGTCGGAGCAGGTGTTGCGAGTGAGGAGACACCATCCGGTGAGAGATTCTGCCCAGCGGGTGTAGGGATTGTCGCGACTGTAGTAGGTGGGATTGCTGTAGTCAGTGGACTGTTGACTGTGGTCTGGGTGGCAGGAGTTACATTCGTTCCCATAACGCGATCATATGCTTCTTTTAGTTTCGGGTCGAGGGTGGGCATTTGTTTTGGATCCATATGATTAGAGGCTAGATTAAGAATTCAGATCCTAGATGTTAGATCCTAGATCTTAGAAATGCATCTACACTAATAGTGAAAGATTAGGAGGTATTTGTCAAGGCCGGCTATGGTATAATTTGGTATGAAAATAATTGTTACCCACTCATCACCAGATCTGGACGCTATAACCTCTGTTTGGGCTATCAAGCGATTTTTGCCTGGCTGGAGTGAAGCAAAAGTGGAGTTTGTTCCAGCTGGAGAACGTAGTTCTCGCTCGCAAAATGTAGACTATGCTATAGAGAAAGTAGGGAATGATGAGATGATTCATGTAGATACGGGACTCGGTCCTTTGGATCATCATCAGACCAGTGATGACACTGTTTGCGGTGCAAGCCGAAGTTGGGATTTCGCGAAAGAAAATAATCCGGAAATCGTAGCGCAAAAAGATAAAA
>CALRDJ010000012.1 GCA_943354875.1 Candidatus Levybacteria bacterium GW2011_GWA1_37_16
ATGATGGCTCATCGGGTTCGGATTTAAGCCAGAGAATAAAATCCAGCGGGTCTCGCTTATTCATATCATCCACTCTTCCTCCTCGTTCTTTCGCAATCTGGAGCATTTGATCCCTGGAAAATCCGGATAACCGGCCGTATGGTTGAAACTTACTAATCTCAAAGTAGACGTTTCCATTTACTTCGTATGCGAACCCCTTTTCGACCAATATTTTCGTCATTTCAATAATTTTTTCTATAGATCCGGTCGCTTTGACATAATGAGTCGGCATCTGTATATTGAGATTTTTCAGATCGGTGATAAATTTTTCTGTCCAGAAGTCTCCGAGCTCTTTCCAATCTCTTCCATCTCGTTTCGCGCGCTTGAGTAAATCATCGTCAATATCAGTGATGTTTTGCGTGTAGTTAGTCTTATAACCTTTGTGGGAAAAATACCTGACCAGAGCGTCAAATTGCATATAGAGAAATGCATGACCCAAATGTGTCGTATCATACGGAGTAATTCCGCAGACATACAGTGTTACTTCTTTCTCTATCTGTGGTATAAAGTTTTCGAGTCTTTGGGTGAGGGAGTTATAGAGCTTCATACGTGTTATAATAACACATCATGAAAGTTGTATTTATTTTCGCACACCCCGATGACGAAACATTTTCCAGTGCTGGGACTATTATAAAACTCAGAAAAAAGGGAGTTGAGGTCGTTCTCATCACTGCCACTCGAGGAGAAGCAGGACAGCTCGGTGATCCTCCAGTTACCACTCAGGAGAATTTAGGAAAAATCAGAGAGCAGGAACTCAGAAATGCAGCTAAAATTACCGGAATTCAAAATATTTATTTCTTAGATTTTATCGATGGCACACTCGTTAACCAATCTGACGCCAAGTTGCTCAGTAAAATCTGGCCAATTGTGAAAAAAGAAGCGCCTGACGTCATAGTAACATTTAATGCAGAAGGCGGCTCGCGTCATCCAGATCATATGAAAATTCACACAGTTGCCACACACGTTTTTGAAAAATATCTAAAAGTCACGAAAAAACATGTGCGACTGTACTATACGGGCATGTCACGGAGCATGGTGAAAAAATTAGAGGAAATGGGCATGGCATATACCGCGTTTGGGAAAATAGAAGGAACTCCAGATGAGCAGATAACTACCATAGTTGATATAAAAGACGTATATACTACGAAAATAAAAGCATTACGATGTCATGTGACACAGAGAAAGGATTGGGAACGTTTTCTAAAAGGAGCTCAGATAATGGATCGAAAAAAAGAGTATTTCACTTTAGCTTCAGAAAACATGCTTGAATAACCATATGAGACCATCCTTTACGAAAGAAAAATTTGAAGAGCTAGAGAAAGAACTGATCGCATTACTTATAGAAAGAAAGGCAGCGGTTATCGATCTGAAAAAAGCACGCGACATGGGAGATCTTTCTGAAAATGGGTACTATAAATCAGCGCGCATGAAGCTTACTTCAGTTGACAGGAGACTGCGAGAACTTAAATATTTTACGTCTAAAGGAGTAGTTATAACGAAAACCCATTCATCTATTATTCAGCTCGGAAGTACGGTCTCGCTGAAAACTGAAACGAGTGAAATTTCCTACACCATAGTCGGGAGTTTTGAAGCAAATCCGAAAGATGCCAAAATTTCAGACGAGTCACCACTGGGAAAAATATTACTCGGGAAAAAAGTAGGGGAAACCGTTACCATGAACGAAAAATCATATCTTATAGAAAAAGTTGCCTAAATTTCCGGCCTCAATGCTGTTATTATAGACTTCTCCTATGAAAAGACTCTTGCATCCGTTTACGGTGTTTCAGTATTCCAATTTTAGATGGCTTACTATCGGAATGTTCCTCTCGTATATCGGCTCTCAAATGCAGACAGTCGGAATCAGCTGGCATCTCTATCAAATAACACATTCAGCATTTAGTCTCGGGTTTATCGGATTAGCTGGCTTTTTACCCATCTTGATTCTTTCTCCGATAAGCGGGGTACTTATCGACGCATTCGATCGAAGAAAAGTGATAATTGTAAATCAGTGCTTACTGCTACTTATAAATGGTGTCTTTGCATACTTATCCTTGAACAACTTAACCACTCCGATCATTTTATATATCGTTATTTTCTTAAATTCCGTCGTTCAAGTTCTCGATTTGCCTGCACGTCAGACTATTATTCCCTCAGTTGTCCCTTCTCATGCGATCATCCAGGCGATGAATGTAAATACCATATCGCGCCAGACAACCATGATCATAGGACCCGCCATAGCGGGATATATGATCGCTTTTTATGGAGTCTCATCGCTCTATGTAGTAAATGCATTCTCATTTTTCGTACTACTTCTCGCACTCATTCCAGTAAGACTTATCCATGAAGAGGCTCGAATTGCAGTTCCGGTGAGTATGCATTCTATACTCGAAGGAATGAGATTTATAAGAAATTCTCCTATTTTATATTCGACTATGCTTTTAGATTTTTTTGCCAACTTCTTCGCAGCGTCGACGGTAATTTTCCCGATTTTTGCGGCAGAAATACTCCATATCCCCACGAAAGATATAGGTCTTTTATATACTGCACCAGCTTTGGGATCGGTCATAGTCGGGCTGGGACTGGGCATGTTTACGCATATACGCCAGCAAGGAAAACTTATACTGTGGGCTGTAGGTATTTATGGACTCGCGACTATCGGATTTGGATTATCTAAATCTCTACCACTATCACTATTCTTTTTAGCACTTGTCGGAGGAGCAGATATGATTAGCATGGTGGTGCGTCGCACGGTTTCACAGCTCGTAACACCGGAGCATATTAGAGGTCGTATGAACTCCATAAATATGCTCTTTTTCGCAGGAGGACCATATCTCGGTGAAGCAGAAGCAGGATTTGCAGCTGGAATGCTCGGAGCGCCATTTGCGGTTGTTATCGGCGGAATCGGTGCCATCGCATCAGTTATCGGTATCGCTTACTGGGTACCAGAGTTAACGAACTATACGCATAAAACCGCGAAGTAACGAACCAAGTCCTCTGGAACCAATTCCAAATTCCATTTCTATACAAAATTGTGCTATATATAGATCATGGATGTTCCGCAAAACACTGATGGTAAGGAGATTTTTTTTCATAAAAAAGGAAAAGCAACTCCAGTCAGAATCTTAGATGAAAAACAAATTGGATCTGGAATGTTTGGAGACACATTTGAGGCACAGGTACTCGTAGGAGATAAAGGCAGGAAATTTGTGATAAAAAAATTCAAAAGAAGATATAATACCACTGCTGCTGAGCGTGCAGAAAATGCCATGAAAAACTACCAGGCAGCCAAAGAAGCAGGACTGAAAGTATTTACTACCTATAGATTAGGTGAAGACGGCACGAGCATACTCATGACAAATGCCAACTCAGATGATATTACGTGCTTAAGTACTTTACCGAATACAGTTGGCGATATAAAAATCAAATTAACCGATGAGTCATTTGAAAGTCTTACCGATGGCGTATTCGCAGAAGCGAAAAAAGCAGCAGACGCTAACATAGATGTGTACTCTGATGCATATTTTCTTTTGGTAGGTAAAAATAGTTCGAAGCTTGATTTCGTTTTGGGTGATTTAGATAATGTAACGAAGGAAGCTTCTAAGTCGCCCGCTACTCTACTGTCAAGCAACCTTATAAATGCTCGACTGGGACTGCATGATCTTTTTCAGAAGTATGCAGGAAATGCAGCTCTGTATTGGGATAGATTATATAAAAAATACGGTGAGGCTACAGCTAATTCAGCACGAAATAACAAACCAAGTCCTCTGGAATAAGTTCTAGACTAATTTCCTATGCAGGAGGGACTTCGAACTTATCGTGGCTACGGTTAAAACTACCCCAAGTACCATAAATACCGTCGTGACGTCTACTTTTTCAGTAATGAGCGAGACCAGAAGAATGGGAATTGGTGTTATGGCTGAAGCTGCGATCGTAACGAGCGAGAAAACCCGCCCCAGCATAGCATGGGGAGTATTTTCCTGGAGTACAGTTCTGGCGTGAACAGATACGAACACTGCAGCTATACCGATAATACCTGAACCTATTACCGTAACTACTCTGAGGAGATCTATATCGGCACTCGATGTACCCACAAGCTTAGGAATTATTCCAAGCAGGAGGATAATCATTCCGAAAAGCATTCCTCCGACAGAAATAACCAAACCTCGACTGAGCCGTTTTTGCAGTATTCCGAGCAGTGAAACTCCGATACCCAGACCTATGATGAGAGGAAGGATGAGTAAGTAGCTCGTCGATGTGGCCTGAACATGCAAATATTTCGTGACGAAGTCGATAAAGAGTATCGCCAGCAACCCGATATTAAACTCCATAATAGTGAGTAAGATTATCGGCAGAGAAATTCCCGCATTTCCCCTCGTTACGGTAATCACTTCTTTCGTTAATGCGAGCGCATTATAGAATAATCGTCCATCTATAGTTACCGGAGGAGTAGTCTGGATGCTTTTCAAACTCAGCCTCAGAAAAAAACCTATGAATGTCACTATGCCTGCTATGATAAATGCTGCTTCCGGTCCATTGCCACTGAGTCCGCCAAAATACTGAACCACCGGTCCCACTAGAGCATACCCGAGCATTACGGAACCTAAACCAGTGAAAAGAAATAGGGCATTTGCTTTCTCCAAATCTTTTCCGCTCACTATCTCAGGAATGGTCGCAGCTTCCGCAGGAGTAAAAAATTGAGCGACAGATGCCGATAAAAATGCGACTCCTAATAGGAGAACGTAATTTCCCTGCGTCAGAAAGGCATACGAGAAGAATAACAGTGCCAGAACGAAATCGGTTATGAGCATCAGATTTTTTCGATTCGTCATATCGACGATCGCACCAGAAAATATTCCTACGAGAAAGGCGGGGAGAGTCATTGCTACATAAAATCCTGCGAGAGCGAAGCGCGAGTGAAAGTTCTGGTCGATGAGAAGAAGTGCCGTGAAGTTGCACATGTTAAATGCGATCTGGAGAAGAACTTGATTACCCCAGAGTTTTAAAAATTGTCCATTTTTTAGTATCTCCATATTTTTATATTCTCATATTTGATCTAATTTTCCTACTTTCATTTTTAGAAAAGAAGTATATAATAATGAAATGCCAAAAGCAGTGAAGAAAATAACTAAAAAGAAAACAGCTTCTGTCGCGCCTGTCGTTGCAAAACCTCTTCCGTTCTATCGCACTCTTCCTCAGATCGGATTATCGAGAAAAAAACTTATGTATGTCGCCATCGTTATCGCGGTAGGTGTGATAGCTTACCTAGGTAAGGGACTTATTTGGGTCGCTACCGTAAACGGAGAAATGATTCCTAGACTTGAGGTAATAAAAAATCTTGAGGGACAGTACGGAACCCAAGAAACTAACTCTCTTATTACGAAGGCACTTATTCTCCAGGAAGCGAAAAAAGAAAAAGTAACTATTACTGATGCAGAAATAAACGCAGAAATTAAGAAAATAGAAACATCGGTAACCTCTCAGGGACAAAACCTCGATGAATTATTAAAAAGTAAAAATATGACGAGGGATAAATTAAAAGAACAAATTAAAATGAATGTACTCATAGAAAAACTCTTAGGGAAAACCATAGTGATCAGTGATGCGCAGGTAGCAGAATACTTCGAAGCGAATAAGGCATCATTTCCGCCAGATGCAAAGCTAGAAGATCTAAAACCAGCTATAAAAGAACAGCTACAGCAGCAAGCACTTTCTGCCAAGTTTCAGACATGGCTCGAAGCCCTCCGCCAAAAAGCGAAAATCAACTACCTCGTTAACTACTAAATATCTCACGCCTTCTTCCCAAAACCTCTCCGAGACAGTATAATTCGAAATATGAATAAGCTCAGAAAAATATTTTTTGTTGTAGCAAGTGGTGGACACGAAACTGATAAGCATTACTATGACACGATAATTAAAAAGAGAACCATTGAAGAATCCGCGAAATTTTTAGCACCTCAAGAAATAACAATTTTAAAAAATAATTATTACAGCGGCCCTTTTGCAGTATGGGGAGCCGTTCCTGGCTCTGGAAACATGCGAACCTGGGAAGGAATGGAAGCAGGAGATTATGTGTTAATTTATAAATCTGGGAGAATAATTTTTGCTGCTGAAGTTGCCCTTAAAACAAGAAATCCGCAAATGGCTGAATATCTTTGGGGGAAAGACCAAGATGGAAGAACGTGGGAGTATATGTATTTTCTAGTAAATCCTCAAGAAACAAATGTGAGCATGGCGAAACTTAATCCTTATTTAGGCTATGCCGAAAAGTATTTTCCTCGTGGATTTATGGCAATTGACCAAACGAAAGCAAATGATCTACTAAACGGATATGGCGATGTGCTATCTGCACTACAAAAGATTGGAGAAGGGAAAAATCTTGAAAAGATAAATAAAAAGACAGAGCAAGAAATTGTAGAATTAGAAGAAAAAATCGAAAGAGCTCCAACGGAGCATGATGAGATGCAATGGAGACTTATACGTTTAGGCAAAAGAGCAAAAGTTGATGTCTGGGTTCCTCAAAATGATCAAGGGAAAAGTTATGAAGGCCATAATTTCAGAGAAGAGGTTTTATCTGATTTTCAAGAAACGCTAGATGTTCCAATCTATGTAAAAAATATTGATGTTGTTTGGAAATATGGTTATTCCATAAAATCTGCGTTTGAAATAGAGCATTCTACTTCTGTTTACTCAGGGATTTTAAGACTTTCAGATCTACGAGCGCTAACTCCTAATTCTAGCTATCCACTATTTATTGTTGCAGATAGAAGCAGAAGAAATAAGGTTTTTTCAGAATTAAAAAGACCTACTTTCGATAATCCATATTTAAATCTTAAAGAAGCAATTGGTTTTTTATCTTACGATAAGGTTAGGGAATTAGACGAACAAACTAAAGACCAAAATGCAAACCTATCTTCTGATTTCCTTGTTAAGGAAAGTGAAAGAGTGACCTAGTCCCCTAAATGAATAAAATTCGAGACGATATTTTAAGTTATCGCGAGATGTGCGATACAGAATCCGTACAAACACTCCAGCGCGGAATGAACTTCCACCTAAATAACTCTTACTCTGTAATTTTAATGTCGCAACGACCAAACGCACCGTATGCAGATAGGGTTCATGACGATGGAATCACCATAGAATATGAAGGACACAACGTTACAAAAAAATCTAATTTGCATAATCCAAAATACGAAGATCAGCCGGATAAATTATCTTCTGGAAAATTAACCCAAAATGGTTTGTTTATAAACGCTGTCAAAAAATATAAAGAATTTGGAGAAAATCCTGAAATCGTAAAAGTTTACGAAAAAATTCTACCTGGAGTCTGGTCGCTAAAAGGGTTTTTCGATCTCGTAGACTATAAAATAGTTTTCGACGGAGGAAGGAATGTATTCAGATTTATTCTTCGTTTATCTGCCGACCAAAAAACTGAAACCAATACAATTCAAAGTGAAATATTACATTCCAGATTAATTCCAACAGAGGTAAAAAAAGAAGTTTGGAAACGAGATGAAGGCAAATGTACTATTTGTGACGACACAAAAAATTTACACTTTGATCACGAATTACCATTCTCAAAAGGCGGAACAAGTCTTACTGCCAAAAATGTTCGCCTGCTATGTATGAAACACAATCTTCAAAAGGCAGATAAAATAGAATAAATATTATGAATAAACGAAAGATAGGCAAACAATTAAAAATATTGCGAAAATTAGAGAAAACTAGTGAAATAGAGCTACAAAAAATAGAGAAAGAGCAATTAAGAATATTTTCAAATATAAAAGATGTTCAGGATATTCTTACTAAGTACTACGAAAGAGATTATTCAATTGGAATGCAACACGTAGACATATTAATTGGAATCTCTCAAAACTTAGTATCTTTTTCTATAACCATTTTTATAGCTTTTATAGGTATCCCCAGTCTTAATGGTAATTTGCTACCACCCCTGATTGCAGTACTTTTTAGTTCGTTTGTTCTTGCTTGTTTAATTATTTACAGAGAGGAAAAAATGAAAAAACTTAATTTGCCTTACTTAGAATCTTTCCTATCAAGCATGAAACATTATTTAAACCGATTAAATACCGAGCTTACAAAAATAGAAAAAGAGTCTAATGATTTAGTAAAAGAACTAGAAAACGGGATGAAAGAAGTAGAAAAATATAAATAATGCCACTGCTTAATTAAAAGCTGCTTCTGTTTTAAATGAAATTTTTGCATTATTAAGCTCTTTAGCTATTGCTAGCTTCCATCTATCTTCTTTATCATAGGGAACATATACAATTCCTAATAGATCTGAAGGAATGCTCACGCCTTCTTCATAAAGCACGCAAACTTTTTCTCTTGTAAGTTTTCCCACAAAATAACCGAGCTCGACCACAACATTTTGCCTTGGTCTAAGTGTGGCATTTTCGAAAGATTCAGTCTTTTCATATCCCATATCATCTCCTGTAACGATTACTATGGCAAAACCAACACTTGTCGAATAATGCTCTAGTTTTTCAATCAAAGTCCTTCCTCCGTTTGGTTGCTCATGTAGTATGATAGGAACTAGATCTAGGCTTCGTATATATCCTGAAACGGCCTCTTTTGCTTCTTCATTGTGTCCATGTACAATAAATACATCTTTGTTCTCTGATATTGACACAGGATGAGGAGTCTCAAGTTCTGGAGCAAGCGTTTCGATATCTGGTATCAACTCTAGCCTTTTAATTATAGATTCTAAGCTTATCAACTTCGCTCTAATATCATTTTCGAAGTTTTCAATCTGATCTTCAGGGCTCATGGCCATAACCATAGCGCCATAGGAAGTATTAAACTGATGCCTGTAGGTTTCATTATCAAAGGCCCGTTCTAGATATTCTGCCACGTATTCCTTCCACTGCGTTTTCTTGCTTTGTAATTCTGCTAAGTCCTCCAAAGAATTTATTCCTGAGGCCTGAATTACCTGCCCATCTTTTAATAATTTTTCCAACACCGTTTTGACTTCGCTTTTTTTAATTTGTAAATTTGGGGGTCGAGATGGTGCGATTACTGTTCTTGACATATTACAATTATACCACGGACGGAATTTAGCAAAAAAATGCTATCATCCTTGCCCTTTCGCCCAAATACTTTTTTTATTTCTTAACTTTCTCCCATGGAAAATCAGGACGGCTGAAGTGGTTCTAGGATGTAGTAGGAAGATAAATTCGTTGACAGAAATCTGAAACGTTGAATAAAAGAAATATGGTTAAAAAGATACGACTATGTTTTTTGTGCTAGACTATATATATGACGTTAAATAAAGTACCCTTCTTCATCGTTTCTCTCACCGTTCTGTGTGCAGTTCTGATCGCAGGATGGTTTTTCATTTTCAAATCATCTTCCGGAATAACTCTAAATACTGACCGAGTCGCTGTCATTAAGGAAATTAGAAACCTACAAAGACTCGAGACAGCTTCGTTTACGATCGAAAAGATTATAGATGGCGGGACGAGCGGAAACGTATTTCAGCAGCTTTTATTCGGAGATAAGATACTGCTCATCGCTCATGGACAGGTGATAGCAGGATTTGATCTTTCCCAGATTTCTGAGAAAGATGTAGAGATAAAGGACAAAAGCATAAGAATAGTACTACCAAAGCCTCAAGTACTAGTCACGACCCTCGATAACACGCAGACCCGTGTATATGATAGAACCAGAGGTGTTTTAAACCCAGGAGATAAGAATCTGGAATCGAAAGCCCGCGAAGCAGCCCAGACTTCTATCACCGAAGCAGCATGTAAAGGTGATATTTTAAAACAGGCGAGTGATAATGCGAGAAAACAGCTGACTGCTTTTCTCTCTGCGCTCGGCTTTACCTCAGTCGTCATCGATATCCCTGAGGGATCCTGCTAAACGCACCTATTAATTCTTCTCTATAACAACTATGAGCGAAAACCGTAAACTACCTGAAAAAGATATTCAAAATGTCACCTTTGAATGTAAAACCGAAAAAGAAATCACGAGTAAAGATATAGATGATTTCGAGACTTTTAATAAAGGGGTTATCGCGAGAATGAAAAAACTACGTCAGGATAATCCACTATTTGAATCAGAAATTACCGGAAGCTTTGTACATATCTATGCCAAAACTGTCATCCAAGATACGATAAGAGAAAATAAGAGCATAGAAGTCGTATTTGCCAAGGATGGACCGAGCTTGGTAGGATACAGTATCGTCGGAGTAGATCGAGAACAAAAGTCTGGCGACTTCAGTTATATAGGAGTATCGAAAGATACGCAGGGGCAGGGTATAGGAAAAAAACTATTAGAGCTTCGCCATGAGCGCTTGAGAGATATCGATATCAAATCCTATACGACGAATGCTCGAAGCGAGATATTAGCATGGTACGACAAGCTCGGAATAACGTACAGAAGAATCGATAAAGAGAATGCGACCCCAAGCACTATTAGCGTAGGAACCAAAGTAGAGGTTTTTACTTAAATAGTATTTTTAAAATGTATTTTGTGACCCCAACCAGATTCGAACTGGTGTAAGCAGGCTGAAAACCTACTGTCCTAGGCCACTAGACGATGGGGCCATGGCCGATTTAATTAATTTTTCAATTCTTGTTCTGCTTTTTAGCGACTTTAAATAATACTCTCGCTTTAATGCCTCAGATCTCGTTTTATATCCTTCATTATAAACTAATTTCCAGGGTCCTTTATTTTTCGTATATGTTGACCGGCCGGTATTATGTCTTTTTAATCTTTCCTCAATATTCTGAGTGCTTCCTATATAATATCGACCACTGGTTTCGCTTTGTATTATATAGGTAAAAAACACTTCCATACTGTCTCCCGATGACAACGATCATCGGGAACGATGGGGCCGTCTGATGTATTATAGCTAAATTGTCTGATTTTCTCAACAAAAAACCTAAGGGCCTTGCGACCCTTAGGAAAAAGCTCCCGAATGCTTTATTTTAATTTCTTGCGGAGATCATCTATAGTCTCTCTCGCAGCGTTTTGGCCACCAAGACCAAAAGCAATACCACCTGCGATAGCCACCATAGCGACAAATCCGGTAAATAAGATACGGATCATGTCAGTAGCTACGCCCAGTTGTGTCAAGACTGCGAGCAATACGAATACAGTTACTGCCCAGCGAACAACTGATGCGATTGATTGTGCAGTGTCAGGTGACACACCATGAATAGATGCGAGTACTACGTCATGTGAAAGTCTCGCAAATACGAATCCGACGAGTGCGATAATCGCTGCGACGAATACATTTGGTAAATACAGTAAGAATGTATTTAGCACTACCACGATTTGTGGAAGTCCCCATACATCGGCTGTAGGAATTAAGAAAATAATTACTACGAACCATCGTACTATTTCGGCCAAAATATTTGTCCAGTTCAGTTCACGTCGTGCTTCTGGCACTCCATATTTGTGTAAAATAGCTTCTAGGTTTAACGCCTTGAAGATTTCTACCAAAATTTGCTTCAAGATAGAAGCAACGATAATACCAACGAGTAAAATGAGTGTGCCAGCTAAAAATTTAGGTACAAATGCTGCGACAGCATAAAGACCATTGTTGAGTGATGCGACTAGTGTAGTTCCAACGTCTGTGTACATGTTTATTTCACCTCCTTTCGTAAAAAAGATTTAGAAGAATAGAGAAGAATCATCGAAGCGATCACAACCTCAGTGTAGAAAGATCCGAATCTCTTGTCAAGTAGCCTAGATTACAATATAATGGAATCCTGTTGTCATCCTGAACGAAGTGAAGGATCTCGTGAGATTCTTCGTTGCTCTCAGAATGACATTATGGGATAGGGGCCGGTAGCTCATCCGGCAATGCCGGACTTTTAAGCTCATGTTCTTTACATACGTTATTCGTAACGAGTCAAAGAAGAAAATTTATATTGGCCAGACAAATGATTGGGAGAAGAGATTAAAAAGACATAACGGCGAGTTGCCTTCCAAGAAAAGCAGCTACACAAGTATTAATAATGGAGAGTGGAAAATCGTTCATCTTGAGGAGTATAATACAAGATCAGAAGCGATAAAAAGAGAGAAATATCTTAAATCGCATAGGGGAAGAGATTGGTTAAAAATAACATTGGGCCGGTAGCTCAGCGGTAGAGCAGGAGCCTTTTAAGCTCTTGGTCACAGGTTCGAATCCTGTCCGGCTCACCTAATAAGGTAGGGGTAGTTATAAAGTCCTTAGTTAGCTTGTATCCACGACCTAATTGAGGAGTTCGAAATGCTACCCCGTCAAAAACAAGTCCATTAGGGAATATCGAACTCCCAATCTTTAATCTTCCCTCTGGAATTGCTTTAGTAAATACCTTGTCTAAGTTTGACATATAGAAGCAGATAAACTCCAAAACTATATCAATGTCTGTTAGGTCAATTTTCTTCTCAGCGAGTAAACTTTCCTTTACAACAATTAGAGTCTCATATTCATCTCTCATTTCAATATACTCATCATCCGTATAAATGCCTTTTGCATTCTTTTCTCTTGCAACTTTTTTAGCAGCTTTTAAGTCTTGTATGTCAGTTCTAATTTTTTCTGATGAGGTATCTAATAATTTTGCCCTTGATACATATTTTTCTTTTAATATCTCGGCTATATGCTGCATGTGATTTAGCTTCATAGTTACATTTTTGAGAAGTGCAATAAACTTCTGCTCAACAATATCTCGAGGGTATGACGTAATCCTATGGATTCCTCGTGATTGACAATAATATGTAGGAAAGCGTTTTTTTATCCAAGAAGAAGTCATTTTCGTTGGTTTTATACAATCTGGACAAATAAGGATTCCTCTTAACGCAAAATCTTCTCTAAGTCCATAATGCTTCTTTGCATGAGGTTTTCTGCCTGTAATGATTGCTCGCACACGATAGAACATTTCTTCATTAACCATTGGCTCATGTTGACCTTGAATCTCACCATACTTTTTTGATACAAGTATTCCCATAAAGAATTTATTTGAAAATATCTGTGATGTTGATTTACTTGTAAATTTCTTAAAACGTTTATTCTGTTTGGATCGAACACCCATTTTATTTAGTTCTTCTGCAACTGCGTCAAGAGATAGCTTCTCGTTGTCTATTCTATGCCAAAAAGATTGCAAGATAGGAAATAATTCTGGATCTTTTAAGGCTCTTGATTTCCCATCTTCTTTAATCATTAAGTAACCTACAGGAGGCTTGCAGGTAATATGTCCTTCCAAAAAACGCTTACGCAAAGAATTAGCTACTGTTCTTGCTCGTGTTTCGTTTTCATATTGGTCTTTTGCTGCAAGGATTGTTGTTATAAAAGTGGCTTCTGGGCTTTCTCCTCCTGGCTCTGTGTAGGATATTACTTCAACCCCAGCTTTAGATAAAATTAGCTTTAAGGATAAAAAATTTATTGTATTACGACTAAAGCGTGAATAAGAATAAACAAGCAATGCGCTAATATCATTTTGTTTGTCTTTGCAAAAAGTTAGTAATTCTTGAAGTTCAGGTCTATCTGTAGTTTTTGCTGATACGCCCTCTTCACGAAAGACTTTTGATACAGTGTATCCAAGATCTGCAGCTCGTTTTGTACAAAGTTCTACTTGTGAGTCCAAACTATATCCGTCAACTTGTTTTTCGGAGCTGACACGAACATAGATAACGCAATTTTTTATCACTTGTTTTTCATCCCGATCTTTATTCATTGTGCCCCTTCTTTCTAGTTGCTGTCAATAGTTGTGCTTCAATCATTTCGAGCAAGACATCACAAAATGCACTTCGCTGCTGGATTAAGAACAATACTTCAGAATCAGTTAAATCTGCAACATCCTCTCCAAGCAATTCACGAGTTCGTTCTATTGTCATAACTTAATTTCCTCTACTGCTAACAGCTCCGCTAAATACCCCTCCAGAAGCGTTTTAATTGACATTCGAGACTCCGCAGCTTTGATTTTGAGTAAGGTATGCAACCCCGAATCTATACGTATCTGTTTTGTTAATTTTTTGTCACTTTGTAACTTCTTCATATCTTTTTCCAATCTTCTAGTTTTTTCTGATAGATTTCTCTACATTCACACATTCGATACGAATTACGTTCCGAATTATAGATATAGCCATTTTCGCAGCCATTTCTTCCACAAAATACGAATTGGGGTTTCGAGGTAGGCATACCATCTCTTTTCCAATCGCCAAGAATAAGCGATACATATTTAATAGATAAGAATGTCGTTTTTCTTTTAGAGGCGGTCTTAATGGCTTCCTCGACCCATTCTTCTGTATATTTCTTGCAAAGACTATGGAGTTGCTGAATGTCGGTGAGGTGTAACTTCTTTTTAGAAGTTTCTTCAAAAAGTTGTTGTATATGACTACTACTTAATTGATTACTTTCTTGATTCACTTTAGGTGGAAGTGGAGGTCCGTTTTGAATAGGCATCGTGCTTCCTAATTCAGAGGAAATTGTCTTCCTGTATTTATTATCATTACGGAAATACAGTTCCTCATTGAGTGTATATTTGTTGCTTTTAGAATAACCACGCTTTTTCCACTCTATTAACTCTTTTTGTTTCAATTTGACCAGAGTTGTTCTGATATGTCTATCGCTTTTACCACAGTCTGTAGCTAATTGTGATTCGCTAGGAAAGGCTTCGCCGTTGGTACCTGCATATAGTAATAAATCCAATAAAACCCGTATTTCGAGTGCGCTTATAGCTGGGTTTCTTACGATTTCTCTTAATTTTGCGAAACCAATAATATGTTTAGCTTTTTGTCCTTCCATATTTCTCTCTTTCTATCTCTATTGGAATCAATATATAGCCTTTACCACTACAGGCATGACAACATACTTGCTTGAATGAGACAGTACCCCATCCACTACAAACTGGGCATTTCTGAGCTATAAATTTAGGCTTTACTTGTTGTAAAGGAAATAAATCTTCTGTCATGTCTATCTTTCTTCCACAAAAAAACGACCCCGCCAGGAAGTACCAAAGGTACTATGACGAAGGTCGTAAAAATTAGGTGATCCTAATTATCAGATTATCTTCTGTATGCATCTTATTATACACACTCTTGTCAAATTATGATACTTCTTGATAAGCCTAAAAGGAAATAGTAGGAGAAAGTAGTATTAAGTAGTATGTTAATTAACTGTTAGTCCATCATATTTTGAATTTTTTCCTTCATGATAATATTTTGCTATTTTATATCCTTCAGGTGTTTTCTTCAGTTCAAAGATAAGACTCTGTATATTTGCAGTAACTCCTGATGTTGCTAGCTCTCCAGTGGCGCCGTTATACTGATATGTTCTTAATTCATCTACATAAACTTTCACTATAGTAGAAGTTTTAGCTATTTTTCTCACGTAATGCATGTCATGAGAATGATTATAACCGTGAGATGTATATAAGAATGTTGTATCATTGTCATCGCCAATCCGATTTCCAAAATCTCCAAGATAACCATTTACTTCTTCTTGCTCTTCTTTAGATTCAGGAGAAATAAATAAGGAAAACATTTCTTTTGCACTTTTCCTGTATCTAAATCCTCCAGTAGAATTTGAGTAATATTTCTCAAAGGTACCTATAAATTCTTTAATTTTTTCTTCTTCTATTTCATCAACTCCATTTAAAACCGTTTCTTGATAATTTATTTGAATTTCTGTAGCTTGTTTTGGAATATTTCCAATATCTTTAGAGGATTCTTGAAATTCTCTAACCACCTCTGGTTTACCGTTAGAAAAGGAAATATAACGGTATTTATAGTAAGATGGACAGCAATTTGAATCGTTTGGTAATGGGCTTCCTGTAACCTCCTCTATCGTATCTCCAACAACATTTACGGAACCTTGATATAAACCATCTTTCTGGTAAACAATCTTGCTAATACCGTTTTTATTTACAATTAGCATATATGCTATAAATCCTCCTGAGCCTTGAGGTAGACTTTTAAAAAGTTCAGCTTTTTCTTTTTCAAAAGAAATAAATCCGCTATCAGTAAAATTATCCTTATTTATTTTTGTAGACAATAAGGAAGTTTTGTTATAAAAGTACATTACTCCTAATCCAAATAGAAAAGCTATAAGTGCGATAGTAATTTCTTTTTTCTTCACTATGTTGCTGTATACCATTTTCTCACTTTTTCTGGTATTTTCGCATATACTTTATGAAGCTTTTCATGTTCATCTTTACGTTTCTTATCTTTAAACTCTTCATAGCTCAGTTTACCTCCGTTTTCCTGATATAGCGTGTGTATATCTACCTGAATATCTTCTAGCCTCTTTGAAACATCTTGTAAGCTTGCAGTAATTGCCCTTGAGCTATGAATTAAGAAAATGGTAATAAAAATAACGAACCCTCCAAGAACTACAAACATAAATATTACCAAATTAGAAAAACCAATAATTGATTGTAAAAACTGAAGAGTGAGAAAAGAAGCGAATCCGCCGCCTACTACTAAAAACCAAGGGAATGATGGATCAGGAAAGTCTGGATCCCTCATCTATAATTCACCTCTTTTGTTCTTTTAATCATCTGACAAAACTTTTGGTATCATGCTTTTACCTACAGCAATATACAGAAATACTCTTTTTATTATTTCGAATACAAGAAATACAATAATTTCACCAATCACTAGAATTTTGATTACCTCTTCCCAACTTCCATAATATCCTACATTGAGTTTGTAATTTACGTTCTCGGGTCTCTTGTACTTATCTAAATAATCATTGAGTATGTCATACTCACAAAGCTTTCTGACATTTTCTTCATTATAATCAGATAGAGAACCGTCCGAATCAAGATAAATACTATTTTTTCCTGCTGAGTAGATCTTTCCATTGTTGCAAGTAATTAAAGATTTATTGCTATCAACATTAACATATGGTCTTTCGCTAGATGCTAGCATCACTACAAATAAAACAAATAGAAAGAAAAAAACGAAATAAATTACTTTAACAAATCTATACCATAGCTTTTTCTCTAAATGTAATCCGTTATGATTGTTATCTTCAGATGACATAGGTTTTATCGTTTTCTTATTACAAGCCAACAGTCCCCATAAGAACCAAAAAAAGCAAAGCTCCACCAATTGCAATTACCATAATCACACGACCCGAAAACTTATTGTTCTTTATGTAATTAGGATTAACTTTTGAATTATTAAAGTTAATTGCTCGTTGGACTGATAATAATGGTACAAAACTAAACGTTGATATGATCCACCACGGATCAGGTAATCTCCATAATATAGCAAGAGCTATATAGAAAAAGGTTATCCATCCAGGAGAATATTTTTCAGCGTAGCCATTTATTTTTGCTGAATGTAAAATCTCTTTGAAGAGTTGATTACAAGTGAAGAATATAAAAACAGATCTCCAAAATGGTGATATTTTCGATCCGTTATGTCTTTTAATTGCTTGCCAATTTTTATAAAACCAATAAAATTCGAAAAGCCCAAAAGTAGTAATTGATAAAATTATGAATTTCTTAGGTGAAACCGCATAAAATTCCATATCCTCATCATAAATCTGCTTCAACAAATAATCAAGCATTAAATTGAGGTTATCTGCTCGCTTTAAGCTAGTGGATTGATTGCTTATAGCTATCAATAATAACGGTATGACTAATACAAAAGAGAAATTGGGTAAAAAGGTACAAAAACTAAGGAAGAATCTAGGTTATACGCAAGAAGAGCTTGCAGAGAAGATCAATATTAGTCGTACTCATATGGGACATATAGAGCAAGGAAGGAAATCCCCTTCCATAAAGATAATGGATAAACTTGCAAAATCTCTCAAAGTTAAAGTAAGTGACCTATTTTCCTAAAATCTTCTAAAAATCTCTGCCGCATTAAAGAAGCAGTTAATCATCTTATTGCGAAAACAATAGAGGGGTGGTGGGGGTAGTTACTTCGATAAGTCATTCATTAACTGAGTAGACCTTCTATTTAATTCTGTCAATTCTTGCTCTAACTCCGAATAACTCTTCTTGGAAACCAACTCTTTCATTTCGATTCTTAAGTGAGAAGATCTTTGTGTAACAGTAGGATACGCACCCTTGAGCTTGAGTATCATATCTATGCCTCGTAGGCTATCCGAATTTTTTGCTTTTACTCCAATACCTGCAACTGTTGCATCTCGTAACATTTCGCTTATATAGTCATCACTTAACCCTGCGTGCTCAAGAGCTAGTTCAATTGCTCTTTGTATTGTAGGTTTTTGTAGGTTACCTATGGCTATAGAATGAGCTGTGTTGTAGTTTTTAACATCATAAGCATCTAAGGCAGCTTTTGTGCCATTTCCTTTATGTTCTATATATTTCTTAACAAACAATTTTTGTTTTATACTCATACCCAAAATATATTATATAACAATTATTTTTCGGAGACATAATCTGTATCAAAGTAGGTCAAATATAATGTTATAGGACGGGTTTGTCTTTGACAATTACTGTTTAGCCTCAAAGGCGTGTCATAAATCCGCTATTCTACGACGTAGAAACAATGGAATGCTATGTATTGATTAAAAAATATATTAGGAAAAATTATTTTAAATTTCTTCTGTTGTATTTCTTATGAAACATATATAAAATAGATTTACCCTTTTCTTATTATGCTTAAATTGCAATGGAGTAAGTTACTTCCTCTGAATAAAGAGATTATTGAAAGTATCCCTTCAGCTTCAGGGGTTTATAGATTGTCATATAAATCTGCAGAAGGTGCAGTCTACGTATTTTTTATTGGGAACGCAGATAAATCTTTAAAGGATGCTATTTTAAGTCATTTAAGCTCAAGTGAAACTAATGTTTGCATTAAAACTTATCTTGCTAATCTTCAATGTTTTTTTAAATATGCAGAAATTAAAAATGATGAAGAAAGAAAAAATTGTGAGAAATCTCTATATGTCCATTATAGTCCTAAATGTAATATAAATATTCCTTCAGGAAATATTGTTGATGTTAATTTTAATTAAACAACTATGACTCTTGGTATTATTTTGTTTGCAAAGAATAACAGCATAGTAATCGTTTCTGATAAGAGAGTAACAGAAGGTACTTACAGTATGTCTGCACATGGAGATTTAGTGCAAAAAATTCATAAAGTAACTGAAAGATGTGGATTAACTATTGCTGGAGATGCAGGGACAGCAACAGTAATAATAGAATTATTCTTAAAAGAGATACAAATAGAGCTAACAAAGAGAAAATCTAAGAACTTACCAGTCGCTGATGCAGCAGAGTTATTAAGAAGCGTTGCCGTTGAGCATTATACAAAATGGTATAAAGATATGACAATGAAAGAGTGGGTAGATAATGTAAAGAATAATGTAATTCCATTTTTCCGTATTTTATTAACAGGTTTTGATCCTGATGATAAGGGAAAACTTACTAAGCGAAAAATAATCGAGATATCTTCAATGAGAAGATTTGCCCCAGTTAATTGCACAGTCAGCTTTTCTACTATTGGAATTACCACAATAGCACAATATCTCCTTTATAGATTTTATACTGAAAATCAAGAGGAGGACGTGGTTGCTGGATTAGGAGCTTTTTGCATTCAGGAGACAAGCTCTCAAGATGATGGCGTAGGGGATGAATTTCAAGTGGCGTCATTTTCCCAAGATAGATCATTTCAATTTTATGATGATGATCAATTAAAAAAAATTAAAAACAGATGTGCAGAATTAAAAACAGAATTACAAACTGCTCTCTTTATGAAACCAAAGGTCAAGGAAGAATAATCCGCTTCAAAGACTCTATTTATCTCTTTTTCACACAAAACAATAATTGACATTACCGAAGCATCTTATTAAATTAACATTGCAGACTTAAAAAGGTAAACTTTTTAATCGGGTGCTTTTCAACAATTTAGCTTTGAAAGTTAAGGGTTTGTAATAAATCCTCGCATTTTAAGCAATACTAGACGTAAACATATCGATTAAGATCTTGGTAAATGTTATAATAATCTTGGATTAGGTGTTCGAAAGTAGCAATATCAGGCTCACACTTCGGCAAGCTCAGTGTATTACTGAGAAAATATATATAATTCTTCTTCGGCTCGGGTGACTGCTGTATAGAGCCATCTCTTATAGTCTTCATCACTCATTTGTCTGAATCGTTCTTCTAAGAGGATTACTTTTCTTGCCTGGCTGCCTTGTGCTTTATGAACTGTTAGGGCGTAGCCATAATCAAACAAATCCCCGTGCATTATCTTAGACCTTTGTGCAATAAAATTAAGTGCGGTGTCACTATTGAATTGCTCGACAGATATAAGCCCTTTGTAATTTCTAGATTCCCCATCCATAGCAATTTCTGCACGATACCACTGTGAGTCTTCCTGGTCTAAATTTATTATATTTCCTTGCATGCCGTTATAAATACCTTTTTTATGATTGTTGCGCAAACAAATTACTCGATCACCTTTTATAGGAACAGGCGATTCAATGCCTTTCGCATTGCGAATAAAATTATTGAGTTTTTTTCTGGTTTTATTGTATCCACACAGAATTAACGTATCGGTACTGTAGTTGGTTAACATTTCTTGCATTGCTTCCTGTCCATCTATATCTCCTGAGGCGTACTTTATAACGTAATTAGAATATTTTCCCGGAGCAATTATCCCAGTTTGACGAGCTTGTATGGAAATACCAATTATAGGGTTTTCTTGGGCCTGTCTATGAATTTCTTCGAGAAGTAAATCGGGTTTTTGCATGAGGTTAAAATCTCCTTTAATAGGAGGTAGTTGTCCGTGATCACCGACCACAATAATGGGCACATGGTAAGACAAAAGATGTGTCCAAATAAGCTCATCTACCATAGATGCCTCATCTATAATAATTATATTGCGATCTATTTTCTCTTTTTTCTGCCATCCTATAATTTCTTCTTTATCGTTGGTAACAGGAGAGTAAATAAGCGAGTGAATAGTACCTACGGTATCTTTTTTATATATCGCATTTTGTGCGGTTAGTTTACTTTTTAAAACTCTCGTGGCTTTACCCGTATAACTTGCAAATCCTACTTTTAAATTTTCATCTATTTTCGAAAGTTCTGTCCGAAGTAGTGCAATCAGTGTGGTTTTACCAGTTCCAGCATACCCACCGAGAGTTACATATGGCATGGCATGTCTGTCTTTCTTATACCACGTGAGTACATCGTCTAAAGATTTTTTTTGGTCTAAAGAAAGAGAGAACATAGTGTTAGATAGTTTATCATAATCATGAATACCCTCATAATATGGAACCTTTCTCATATTCCTCCTTACTCCTCTTGACAGCAAAGAGTATTTCATAAATACTGTAATTACTTATGGATATAGAAAAAATAATTCTTTTCGTGCTTTCTGTCTTTCTTATAATAGAAGGCATGGTTCGCATTAATGCGAAGTGGAATAGTAAATTCACTAAGTGGTGGTACCAAAGCGCATGGGGTCTATTCGTAAAAACGAGCCCAACGTATCAAAAAAAGAGTACAAAATATGGAATCTTTCTCATATTACTCGGGGTAGCAATTCTTCTTTTGAAGGTTTTCTAACATCTAATCTTAATTGCTTTTAGGCCACTCCTCCGCTATAATTGCTCCCATGACAAGATCGATAGAAAATCTCAGTGAGTCTGCCAGAACTATAGAGGGTGTTGCTCGAATTGCCAATGCACAAAGAGAACTGAACGAACGATTTATCGAACTAGGTATTGATAGGTTGGGAGTGAGATCATATTCTGCTTTTGAGCGAGTTGATAGAGAAAAATCTTTTCTTAAGGCCATGAGAAAATTAGGAGGCGATGCTACAGAAGTCTCACATACGATGCATTAGGAATGATACTCTCCAGGCGTGACGTAGATGTACTAGAAGCAGTGGATCTCGGAGCGCTATGGGAACAAGGATACGGAAGCTTTCTCAGACAACCAAAGAAAACTGGAAGACCTACCGACCAGTCGGCATAGCAAATCTATCATTTCCGGCTGGAATTAGCATTTGTGGTGGGGTAGGAGTAGCACCGCGAACAGGGGTAGCAGTAACAGTGGCTACCGGAGTTACTGCTAACTCGCGAAGGGCTTGAGAGCTCAATATGCCATCTACTTCAGGCATATCTAGTCTAAAGCTTCTATTTACATCCGACGCTTTTTCTAAATACTCTTTTCCTCTCACTCGCTGCGCTTCATCTTTCGATCGTGTATATAACTTTCCTGCTTCTAGCCACGCATTATAAACAAATTTCATTCTATTTATTTGTGATGGGTTAGGGGGAATATTAGGAGGAAATAGTTGGTTTTTATCACTCATTTCACTTAACGCCTCAGAGGCGAGCAGAAACTTTCTATTATCAAAAGCTTCATAGGCCACTTTCCATCTATTCAGGACTTCGTTTTCTAGACCAAATTCTTTCACAGACCTACGGATATCGCGATAGGAAAAGACTATAAGTTCGTGTGCTCGAATATCATCGGAGCCAATATTTCTATAGAGGAGTGTATTCATCTTATTCTCGATAAGGCGCACTCGAAGTGATTTTATATCAGCTTCGCAATTGCCTCGTAAAGCAAGCCCATCTGCCGCTATAGCGGCTGACATGCTCCATTCTGCATTTTGCTCAAATTTTGCTACGCTCTCAATCCTCTGTTTGGCTTCCGGATTGCAGTCATATACTGACATTCTGAGCTGGTTAATGCCATAACCCAAAGCAACGCTACCGATGACCGCTGCGGTAACTTGTGTCTTTTTTTGCTCCCAAAGTCGCCCGACAAAAGATCTCCGAAGAGGCTTTCCTATTCTATCGTCCAGTCCGACCTCGCTCGATCGGCCGGGTAATACTCGAGACCTTTTTAATACCTGCTCGATATCTCGCTGATACCGCGGTGTTGACCTTCGCCCTTCAAATCCAAACATATGGCCATGAGTATAGCATTTAGCTTCGAAAATCTCAATATTTTTGACCCTTTACAAGCTTAATTTTGACCGTATATGATGAGTGTATGAAGAAAAAGTCTGCCACTCGTTCTAAAAAGCCTTCGTCTGGTAAAAAACCTACTCAGCCATTTAATATCATTAAATATATTATCGCCGGAATATTAGCCTCGCTTGTCATTCTCTTCGCACTTACTTTTTTCAATCAATTCAAGCAACCGTTTTGTGCTAACTCGATTAGTTGTATCAAGGATTTGAGCGGAAAACTTGAAACTGGAGAAACTGAAGGAATTTTTATGGGAAAATCTGTTCAAATTCCGAAAAGTATCGCCGCGTCAAAACCGGTTAAGACAACGGAGGATATATCGGCAGTCTTAGGAGATAACACGAGCCTGAAGCAAATTTATGTAGACCTCTCGACCCAACACCTCTATGCATTTGAAGACAATAAGCTCGTATATGACTTTACTGTTTCAACAGGAAAGTGGAATAGAACCCCGATAGGGAAATTTAAAATCTGGAGCAAGCTGAAATATACAAAAATGTCAGGTGGCAATCCCGCGATAGGCACGTATTACTATTTACCAAATGTTCCTGACGTCATGTTTTACTCAAACGATGAAGTAGGAAGAGGAGAGGGGTACAGTATCCACGGTGCATATTGGCATAATAATTTCGGTCATCCCATGAGTCATGGATGCATAAATATGAAACTCGATGATGCAGGCATTTTATTTAACTGGGCAAATCCCTCATCAAATGACGGAAATATTACTTATGCGACAAATGAGGATTTAGGAACTGAAGTTATAGTGTATGGGGAAGCACCACAGGATTAAGATATAACTTCTCGGACATCTGGACATCCCCGACCTGACTTTCCACCATCAAGTCCATATCCTTCTACCCATTTCCCACCATCGACTTCAAATCCTATGTAGTCTGGAGTATAGTCAACTTCTTTTTTACTCGGCTTGGATAAGAGTGTTACGGTTTTTAAAACTTTCGGATTTCTACTTTTAAAAAGCTTATCGATAAAATCCAGAGTCCACCCTGTATCGATTACGTCCTCGACAATGAGTACATGTCTATCTTTAATATCAGCCTTTAGATCTTTCGTCAGCTGTGGATTACGAGATGACTCTTTTCCATCGCCATAACTCGTCACTCCGATAAACTCTACATCGAAATCCCCAAACCCCTTTCCCCATAACGCACGAGTTAGATCTGCCATGAAAATATATGAACCATTTAAAACGCCCACGATGAGCGGATGAGAACCTTCGTAGTCAGCGGCTATCGTTCCTGCTAGTTCGTCAATCTTTTTCGCAATTTCTTCTCTGGATATGAGTAATTTAGATGTTGCCATACCAGCATTATACCAATTGATAAGTTCCAATTCCAGAGAAAACCTGCTACAATTTAGGATCAGAAATTAGTCCTATCATCAGTGTCATGGTGAACTTGTTTCAACATGACAAAGAGAATATATGAACGATTTTATTATTATCAAAGGCGCGCGCGAGCATAACCTAAAAAACATTGAC
>CALRDJ010000013.1 GCA_943354875.1 Candidatus Levybacteria bacterium GW2011_GWA1_37_16
GGTATTTTTGGGAAAGGTAGGTCTTGAATAGTTTGCTTAAAGTTCTTCTGTTTGTTTGAAATATTATTTAATGCTTTAAGTAATTTTTCTATTGATCGCGCTGTATCACCAATAGTTATGAAACAAAGGATATGCTTGGCGTCAGACATTTCGACTTCTATGTGATAATTTCTGCCTAATATTTTTTCTAGTTCATAACCTGTATATCCCGTTTTACTTACATCTATAAACAATTTTGTTTCATCAATGTCTGCGACATCTACCTTGTCGATTATTTCTTTGCCATAACAATGATAGGAATTCATATTGTTTATCGATTGTCGCGCATGTCTTGCAAGTTGGAGAGTTTTGTTAAGCAATTCTTTTCCATGAATTGCCATTTGTTGTCTAGCCGCATCCAAACTCATGATAAAGAGTGTACTCGGGGATGAAGACTGTAATACCATCAAACATTCCTGTAATTGATGTATTGAGACGTGATCGGACTTTACTAAGTGAAGCATAGATGTTTGTGTGAGAGAGCCCAATGTTTTATGAGTGCTATGAATTACTATATCGGCGTCATAGTTAATGGCGGAAACGGGCAGTTCTGAATGAAACTGGAAATGTGCGCCGTGCGCTTCATCTACAATCAGTGGAATATTTTCTTTTTTTGCAATATTGCTAATAGTTTTTATATCGGAAACAAAACCATTGTAATTGGGTGAGGTTATATGTATCGCTTTTACATTTTTATTATTTTTCAATGCTTTCTCTATCTTATTGATTGAAATGGTCGGATATAAGTTTGTGAGGGGATGATGGGTTGGCTGTAGATAAATAGGATGTGCTCCAGATAGAATTAATGAAGAAAAAACAGATTGGTGTGAATTTCTTGGTATAAGTATTTTTTGACCTTCTTTTACGAGAGAAAGAATAGACACTTGATTTCCTAATGTAGAACCGTTTGTCAAGAATAAGGTATGCTCCGCGCCAAATGCTTGTGCCGCCAACTTTTCAGCCTCGACAATGATACCTGTAGGAGCATTTAAGTAATCGAGTCCGTCTACCTCTGTTAAATCGTACTTAAAAATTTTACTTCCCCACAGTGCATGTAGCACGGAACTCATGCCTTTTCCTTGTTTGTGTCCTGGTATGTGAAAAGGAATTCTATGCTCCTTAACATACGAAGCAACTGAAGAGATGTATGGTATTTTCTTCTGTGATTTTATATGAGATTTCATAGTTTGGCTTATTCTAGCAATAAATTCTACTTATAACAAATCTCTGGTATACTCATACATATGAAAATATTATTATCAGCACATATGGATCTTGCCAGACCGGTGATGTCCATTAAAATGGATGATAAAAATCTTCTTGGGTTGGTAGATAATTTTGCGGGAGTTTTCGCTTCGTATCAAGCCTCCAGAAAAACTGGTGTTCCAGTGGAATACACAAATTTCGAAGAATTAGAATTTGATGGCGCAGAGGCCGTGGCGAAGGCGCTCGATAAAGATACTCTTGTTATTGTGGTAGACACTACGACAGAGACAACCGAAGGGAAAGAAGGGTATATTGGTAACCTGTATGGAATAAACACAGAAGAACTAAAAGCAAAATTTGGGGATCGGATCCGCATTCGTGAAGATTATTTTGAGGCTACTGAAGATGAAACAATCATCTATGGCAAAAAATTTGGATTTAAAACATTTTACTACGGTATTACTATCCGACCAAAATACCATGACCCAGACAACAGTATAACGCTTGAGGATATAGATAAAGCTTCTCGAGTCCTCGTGGATCTGATTACGTGGTATAAAGATAAATAGAATTATCCGAGTCTCTTTTCAAGTTCAGCGTCTAAAAATTCTGCATCTTCTTGGTTTGGACCGATTGCGGCATAGCCAAATTTTCCTCTTCCAAACATAGAACGCATAGACTGGGTTAATATAATTCCCCTTTTTTCTCCTTCAATTGGATATAACAAACCTGTTAATTTTTCTTTCAACTGTCCATACGTGACCCCTTCGAGCTGTGGGCGGATGTATTTATCATTGGCTATCATAGCCATTTTACTTTCCCACTCTCCACCGAAAAGTTTTCGTGCAAGATCAACCATATATGTAGTGCCGGTTCTTCGAACATTTGTTTCCGTCAGGTAGAAGTGCCCGTCTTCAGCTAGGATGAAATCCGTGTCATACCACCCGCGATATCCTAGGCGTGCATGCTCTTTTCCTACTATAACGTTAATTTTTTCTATTAAAGCTTGTTGTTCTTTGGTAAATAGCCCGTGGCCTATGGTGCTACCGTAAAATTCAAGCTCTTCGCCACTTCTGTGAATTCCCATAGCACTTACTGCTTGAACCTCTGGAGCTCCATCTGGAAGTACAAGACTATCAACGCTTGGAAAAATTGCCCGTTCTTTAAAGTCTGGTTGAATATATTCTTCGATGATGACTGGGCCGCTTTTCAGTAATTCGTTTTCTTTGACTTTTGCTTCCATCGTAGCCCATCCTTCAGGCGTGGATAGATCATATTCACGTGGTGAAAAAACAAAAACTCCCACCCCCGCCGCTCCAAGGTTCGCTTTAAATGCCACACCTCTTCCCGTGGCTACAAAATATTTTGCAATCTTTAAGGCCGTATCGACATCTGGACAGGGAAATCCTTCTGGTAGTCGTATATCTAGTTCGGGATGTGCACGCTGTGCTCTTTGGAGTATTTCTCGTGTTCCAAGTTTAGTATTAGCATAATCAGGATGCCATTGTGCGTAATCTAACGGAGTCTCTGGTGCTTGGAAAATAAGCCCTCTTGATGTAATTGTTTATGAAGTTGTTCAAATTGCTGTGTTTGTCCCCAAGGTACGACTTTTATATCAGGCCCACCTTGGATAATTGCATTTCGAAGCATTTCATATGTCTCTCGATCGTTCAGTATATCTCTGGATAAACCTATTCCTGTTTCAGGCGGTCGTATAATAGCTATATTTTGAAAATCAAAAAGAGTAATGATATCTTGTATATATTCTGCATCAATTGATTGAGGAACAAAGATGATCTTGTTGTCTCCTAGTTCAAAAATCATGGGATCTGTCTCATCTTTGTCAGTCTGCACAAATTCTTCTTTGTGTGCTTTTGGTACATGGGGGTCGATAGGTGAAAAAAATTCTCGTCCGTTTCCTATAAAAATAGTTCTGGGAGATTCAGGTACTGGGCCATGGAGCATTTCAGGTGACGTAATGGTTTGGATAGTAGCACTGAGGTCATCATAAGTCAAATAATCGTTGTATTCAACTTTAATATCCGCCATTACAAGAAGCACAATGGAAGAGATGCAACAACTAACAAAAATCAGCCATGCGTGGGAACTATATGGGCAATGTGTCCCGAAAGGACACATTGGACTGCACGATTAGCCCGTTATATCAGTCCATTCGGTCATTTCAGGACATGGGTATCCCGTCTGGAGCGGGAGACGGGAATCGGACCCGCTACATCTTCCTTGGCAAGGAAGCATTCTACCGGTGAATTACTCCCGCGAGTACAATAGAGTATATCAAAATCTGAAGCTATGTGCCACAGCTCATAATATTGATTTTACTCATACCCCCTGATACAATCCCATCCTATGACAGAAATACGAAGATTTGATTCTCAAAAGCCAACCATTTCAGTTCTCTGGGATGTGGATAACGTTCTGGTAGATGGACCTCTTCTGCTGGCACGATGAAAAACTCCTCACTCGTACATTCAAGCCGTATTCTGCCGAAAATGCAAAAATACAAGTACAGGATCATTCTGGTCTCGTAGGAACCACACTTCTGATAGTCGATCTCGCGTGGCATGCCGCACTTACATGAGTTAACTCATCAGCAGCTTAAGACTCTGGAAGAAGGCGGAATGATCGATGAATGGAGATTAAATCCTGGATATAAGTCAGCAGTAAGCAAATTGGTAAATGGTAACGTGGTTTTGTCACGAACTGAGGAAAATCCGGATATGGTAATTCTATGCGATGATGATCCACTCGCATCTCAGACATTTACAGAAGATGGGGATCCGAGAAAGAGATCATATCTTCTCAAGACTCTGGCGAGTTTTCGAGGATTTATGAAATGGGCTGGAGTAGAGCTAAATCCTAATGTAACACAAGTAAAATCATTTACTGAAGCAGCAGAACATTTCCAAAATTATTTAGCTTCGAAGAAGGTAGCATAATATTTTATCAGACTCCACATCCTCTTGCTTTGTATCTGATACTCCAAACAGATAACCCGTTGTCGTTTTTCATATCTCGTTGTATACTACTTTTCATGCAGAGTCGCGTAGAAACACAGAAAAATGGCCATGCACCCCATAAGACATGGACCCTCATATCAGAGCGCGTGAAAGGATCACATTCTGAACAAGGAATCGATCAGGCAGATTTATCGCCTCTTACTGATATCCCATCTAGTGCCCAGCATATCCTTATATCAGACGTGGATGGCGCACTCTTCCACGGCATCAGCTCCACCACGACACTGGGAGAACTCATAATGGGAGGACTGCGTTTGCCAAAAAGTGGTGGCACCTATTCGAAGCGAGAACGGTCTCCATCGGTCGTAGGAGTAGCGAAAGAACTTCTCGCCAGCGCATACCTAGAAGTACAAAAGGTAGATGAGAAAGCAGTGGAAGGAATACGAAAATTTCGAGAATATGGCATAGAAAAGAATCAGGAATTTGTATTTGCAGCTGTTACGGGAAGAACAGGAAAACGAATAGCAGCCATGACGCGGAGAGTTTTCCATGACTATAAGCTTGATACGATATTTAAGAAAATATTTTTCACTAATCTCGTCAGTACTCCTGCATTCAAAGAAAGAACCGCGCGAGATCTTCTCGATGCAAATCCGAAGCGAAAAATCATATATCTGGAAGACGATCTTCGAGCAGCCCTAGCTATCGCACGAACCAGCTCAGACAGAGTCACCGTATTTTTGAAACGAAATATTTCCAATAGTGACGCACTCAGATGGTGGGCGAAGATAAAAATACCAGACAACGTAATCATGGTCGATGACTTTTCCCAAGCAGCAGATATATACAAAGCCAAAACCCACGCTGCTTAGCGTAGAGTACTATCCGTGCTTCTGGAGGAGAGTAGTGGTAGCGTATTCATCCCGATCCAATCCTCTGGTTTTGGATTTCGTAATTCTCTCAAAATGCGGTACGAGAATCTTATCTGTATAGGCTTTCACGATTACCGGATGCACATAATATCCTCGACACACTTTCGGCGTGTTTCCTAAATACTTTGCTACGCTTCCAACTGCAGTAGAAAGATTTTTCTTCAAATCCTGACGGGTCAGATAATCACCAATTTTTTTAAGAGTTGTACCGGCCAACACTGTCCCACCCCAGGTACGAAATTCTTTCGCCGTAATTTTCTCCTTCGCGATTTCTTTCAGGTAATCATTTACGTCTTGGGAATCTATCGTGTGTTTTTCTCCATGATCATCAATGTATTTAAAAAGCTCATAGCCGGGAAGTTCTTCTAATTTCTTAATCGTTTTTATAACCCGAGGATGCGATATCTCGACTGCGTGATCCTTTCCGCTTTTCCCGGTAAACTCAAATGTCAGCGTCGATCCTTTTATCTCTACATGCTTTGAACGCAAAGTAGTGAGACCATAATGACTGTTATCTTTCGCGTACTCTTCATTTCCGATGCGGATATACGTATTATCGAGTAGCCACACGACTGTCGCCAGTACCTTCTCCTGCTTAAGACCTGGTAGATTCATGTCTTTCCCTACGCGAGCACGAAGACCTGGGAGGATTTCTGAAAAATACAGCATACGGTCAAATTTCGCCTGACTGGCTATCTCAGACCAGCGCGTGTGATAAATATATTGCTTTCGCCGCTTCTCATCTCGCCCGGTGGCTTGCAGATGACCGAAGGTGATAGGGCAAATCCATACATCATCCCATGCAGGAGGAATCTTTAGCTCCTCGATTCTGCTTAAGACTTTTTTATCAGTGATTCGCGCCAGATCCTCGTCGTAGTAGTTACAAGTGTCACCTTTTCTTTGTCTGCTAAACCCGGGGCCTGCATCTGTCACATACCGGAGATTCACTTCTTTCGCTAAATCCTCGGGGTCTGCTTGTTCTATGAGAACTGCATCCATACCATCTCATCGTACTACAACTATTTGCTACGTGCTATAGCCTATGTGCAAGACGTCATAGGGATTAGGTGCCTTCGGACCAAGAGGAAAGATACTTTTTCTGTTCTGCAGATAACACATCAAAACTTACCCCCATCGCTTTTAGTTTTAACGCTGCCACCTCATCATCCAGTACCTTTGGCAACACATGGACTTTATTTTCCAATTTTCCTTTATGTATGACGAAATATTCAGCAGCGAGTGCCTGATCCGCGAAAGACATATCCATAACTTCAGCTGGATGTCCTTCTGCCGCAGCGAGGTTCACCAATCGGCCCTCACCAAGCACGAACACCTTTTTCCCACCAGGCAATACATATTCCATGAGTGAACGGCGGAGTTCGCGCTTACTCTTCTTTATTTTTTCTAGTCCTGCCATATCAATCTCTACATCAAAATGTCCGGAGTTGGCGACCACTGCGCCATCTTTCATCGCCTTCATGTGTTCCACCGTTACCACATGCTTATCGCCAGTCGCAGATACGAATATATCACCCTCTTTTACGGCTTCTTTCATCGGCATGACGACAAATCCATCCATAACAGCCTCCAAAGCTCTGATGGGATCCACTTCTGTCACGATGACATGTGCCCCCAGACCCTTTGCGCGGGAAGCTATACCCCTGCCACACCATCCATACCCTCCGACGACAAATGTTTTTCCGGCTATAAGCATATTCGTCGCACGGATAACACCATCGATCGTCGATTGACCAGTTCCATACCGATTATCAAACATGTGTTTCGTGTTGGATTCATTTACGGCCACCACCGGCAGTTTTAATGCGTTATCTTTTTCCATGGCTTTCAATCTGATAACGCCGGTCGTCGTTTCTTCTGACGAACCGATCATATTTGGTAATAAATCTTTTCGTTTCGTGTGCAGAAGTGAGATAAGATCGCCACCATCGTCCATAGTGATGTTCGGCTTAAAATCCAGCGCCTTATTCAAATGATCGTAATACGACTTGTTATCTTCGCCATGAATAGCAAAGGTCGGGATATCGAAATCTTTCACCAGTGATGCTGCGACGACGTCTTGCGTCGAGAGGGGATTGGAAGCACAGAGAATAACGCTGGCACCTCCAGCTTTTAACGCGATCATAAGATTGGCTGTTTCACTGGTTACATGGAGACATGCGGCGATGGTCAGACCC
Organism: Candidatus Levybacteria bacterium GW2011_GWA1_37_16; assembly: GCA_943354875.1. Taxonomy (GTDB): domain Bacteria; phylum Patescibacteriota; class Microgenomatia; order Levybacterales; family UBA12049; genus CALRDJ01. The sequence goes on from CALRDJ010000013.1 coordinate 7,351, forward strand.
TTAAAAGGTTTTTCTTTTTCAAAGCGTTTTTGGATAATAGCCAGAACTGGCATTTGACTGCCGGCCCATTCGATTTTCAGTTTTCCTTCCGGAGCGAGCTTGAGGTCTTTAACGTCGTAATTCTTCACAGATTATAAATGTATCACAGTGTTATATGTTTGTCTATATCGCTCTTCCAAGGAAGCTTTCGAAAATTCATGCTCCTGTGTTCCGTATTTTTCGAGGACAAATGATGCGACCACACTTCCTAACTGTCCGCATTCTAGAAGCGACAAACCCTTTTCGTATCTTGCTAAAAATCCTGATCTCCAGCTATCTCCGGCACCAGTCGGGTCAACGACTTCGCTGGGCTTACAGGGATCAATACTAATTGTTTCGCCATTTTCTTCTATCGTGGCACCTTTTTCTCCCAAGGTGGTAATAGTTATTTTATTTTTTTTCAAAGACTCAAACTCAGGAACTCGTTTTTTTATAAGCTCAATTTCATAATCATTACCGATGACCATCTTCGCATGAGTCACACCGAGCTTCAGATCTTCATCGCTCACTTGAGTTAAAATAAACCCGGGATCGAACATATAATCCACTTTCAAGTCGATACATTGACGAACCATGGACATCGATCCACTCGCGCCAGATGGACCGATAAGTACCAAATCACCTGACTTTGCAATCGCATTTAGTTTTAGTTTTTCTATTCCTTCAGACGCACCATAAAAATATCCCCAGATCTGATTATTCGTCTTATCGGTCATCGCAAAACCATTCGACGAGGGCTGGCTGGAATCTATCGAGACCTGAGAAAGATCTATGTCCAGCTCCTCAAACCGCTTCCGGTATTCAGGAAAATCATTTCCTGCCACAGAAAAGAGCAGATGCGGAGCAGAGAGTAAACCGAGTGAGTACGACACATTTCCGGCAGTTCCGCCGCGGCGCTTCGCAAATGTTTTGACTATAAACGAGAGATTTATTTTATGGAGCTGATCGGGGAGGATGTGATCTGAGAAACTACCCGGAAAATCCATGATGTGGTCATATGCGATAGTACCAGTGACGATGAGCATGGTATCTATCATGAATAATTTGGGAAACATTGTCAATATGAAGATGGTTTTGGTAGAATGGCTATGCAAGCCCAAGTGGTGAAATGGCCCGTCTCGACTTGGCGTCGAGCCGAGGCGGATATACACGCATGAGATATACTACGTATATTTCTAATAAGCAAGATTGCAAATAAAACTTATGTAGGATACACGAGTGACTTAGAAAAGAGACTTGTTCAGCATAATTCAGGAAGCTCTCTATTTTCTAAACGATATAGACCATGGGAAATCATTTATACCGAGCATTTTGAAGTAAAGAATGATGCGATTAGTAAAGAAAAATATTTTAAATCAAAGACAGGTCGTCTTTGGATGAAGAAAAATTTATTCTAACATAGGCTGGCCTCGGCTAGACTTCGTTAATTGCGAAGCACACCGAGTCTAGACGGGCCCAAGTGGTGAAATGGTATACACGCAGTGTTCAGAACGCTGTACTCGCAAGGGTGTGGAGGTTCGACTCCTCTCTTGGGCACATTAATTTTTTGAGGCTAAAATTTTCAGTTGGTTCATATTTTTCGCCATAACTGATAAAACTGAGGCTAATTTTAGGTTCAAGTCCTCTCTCTAGAGATCTCCTTGAAAACAAATACCCCATATGAGATAGTGAATGTAAGAGTGAAAGTTTTAAAAACTTTTGAAGAAAGGAGGTTGAAATAATGTTAAAGAAGTTATTATTAAGTTTATTAGTCATAATAGGAGGAATTTTTGCTTGGGCAATTATTTTAGCACCATTATTGGTATATATATTTAGATCCTTGTCGTTTTCAGAAGGACTATCGGGAACACTTAGTATTCTTGTAGGTGCTTCAATCGGAATTTTCCTTCTGTGGAAAATCTGGAAATAAGTCATACTGTTTTCTCCTTTTGTTTAAAGTAGTTAATAGCTATAGTTAAGCTGGCTTTTTCTTTGGGATCGATTGTTTGGATTAGGTAGGTTCCAACATCGTCCCAGATGGTGCACATTACTGAGGCAAAATTTAGACTTAAATCATCTCTGAGTGAAGTTACATTTATTTTTACTAAGTGTTATTGACTTTCATAAATGTTATATAGATAATAAGGTTACACACATGACTACCATTGTTAAGTTTCTAAGAAACACTACACTTATTTTAATAATAGCTGCAATATTAGTGATTTCCATGATAGTTCTTCAGTATATTCAAGGAGGTAAAGTAACATTTTCAAATACCTTCCTTGGACCTTTATTGTTAGTGAATTCCAGTATAATCTTTTCATCACAAGAAAAAAAAACTTTTACAAAAAACCATGGGAGGACAAAACTTTTTCTTATAATTTCTGTTCTAATTTCCATATTTATTCTTTATTTTGTAGGAAATAAGTTCTTATCTGAGTGGAACAACGCCCTTTAATTTTCAACCTTATAAACTTAAATAGATTATTCTTCCTTTCTTTTTGAAATAGTTGCTTGCAGCTTTAAACGCAGTTATTTCTTTACTATTCTCTATAGATGTCAAGTAGGTTCCAACATCGTCCCAGATGGTCCACTAAAGGGGACAGTTATGCATAAGTTCATATTTTAGCCTTAATTCTCAGGTTCAACAGACTCAGGTTCCTTGAAAAAATTCGTGCGTAATTCTTGAAGAGGAGGAGAGGACTTGAACTCAATCTCACATGGTGAATATTTACTATTTGATACTACTTTATAATACATATTCTCTTGACTTTGACCATGTTGTAGTATAAAATAGTCTTATATGGATAATAAAATAAAGCTTTTAGAAATTAAAAAACAACGCTTAGATAGCTATAAACCTCTTCAAAACGAGCTTACCAAGAACTTAGAAGAGTGGTTTAGAGTTGAGCTGACCTATACCTCAAATGCTATTGAAGGGAATACTCTAACTCGTCAAGAAACTGCTATGGTGGTCGAAGAAGGTTTAACTGTTCAAGGAAAGAGCCTAACAGAACATCAGGAAGCTATCAATCATGCTCAGGCTTTTGACTTTATTCAAACCTTAGTTAATAAAAAGAGGCAGGAGTTAACAGCAAGAGATGTTTTAGATATTCACAGTGTTATCTTAAATAAAATCGATGATACCAATAAAGGTAGATACCGAAATGTTGCAGTACGACTACGAGGATCAGAAACTATTCTTCCAAATGCTCTTAAAGTTCCAGAACTTATGGAAGAATTCGTAGCATGGTTACAAGGTAGCAATTTTGATAATCCAATTAAAATAGCTGCAGATGCTCACTTTAAGTTAGTAAGTATTCATCCCTTCGTAGATGGAAATGGGAGAACTGCCAGATTACTGATGAACTTACTACTTATGCAAGAAGGGTTTCCTCCAGCAATTGTTAGAAAAGAAGATCGAAGTTCATATATTAACTCATTAGAAAAAGGTCAAACCAGGAATGAGCTGAATGACTATTTTAATTTAATGTTAGAGGCTGTGGATCGTTCACTAGATATTTACCTTGAGGCAGTTGAGCCAGAAAGAGCTGGGGTTTTAGAACCTACACCAGAACAACGTTTCTACACGACAAAGGAAGTATCAAAACTTTTGAAAGTTGATCCCGAAACTGTAAGGAGGTATGTCAGACAAGGCGATTTACGGGCAGTCAAACTTGGCGGGAAGTTTATTAGAATCGATAAGGCCGATTTAGATACTTTTATCGAAAGCTTAAAAAAATAACTGCTCCAGCTTTCTTTCACCTGAATTTTTTAATATAATACGACTTAGAATAACGAATGCCCTCGGGTGAGTAGTTTTCAGTTTCTGTCTCTTCTTGCTCTTGGTAAGCAAAGCTTGTTTTATGAATCCAAGGTAGAAAAAGTTCAAATAGAAGTGCGTTAGGGGTATTAAAGAGACAGTTATTTGTAACTTCATATTTTAGCCTCAAAACAGACTCATCGTTATTCATATTAGTATTAAAATGCATATTGACAATATATACATTACTACTAAAGTCATGTGCTACAAAGAAAGATTTAAGAAAGGGTACAAGACTATCTGCAAAGAGTTATGCATAAGATATTTTCCCATTGCCTCACACATTTACTTCCATAAATACCCAAAACTACTTCAAAGAAGTTAGTGATTTGTTTCAAAACTAATTTGGGAAGATAAATAGGTTCCAACATCTGCCGGCCCGCTTCGCCAGAGCGTCAGCGAGGCGAGCAGGTAGGTCGTCCCAGATGGTGCACTAAAGGGTACAGTTGTGCATAAGTTCATATTTTAGCCTCAATTATTGGATTCAATAGCCATAAATCGTTTGAAAAATTTCGTGCGTAACTCCTGACCAGGAGGAGAGGACTTGAACTAATCTTTTACTTTATTCAAGACCATTATCAACAAAACTTAGAAAGGCTGTAGTCTCGGACAAAGAATACCTATTGCTCACAACTGATCCAAGAGAAAAAATACTTATAAATTAAGTTTCTTATTTGAGAGATTAATCAGAAAACGAGCAGTGTAGTAAATAGCAAATGCAACACAAATATGCCACAGGAAATGTGTGCCAATGCCATTTACTGAACAGATAACCAGATCGAAAGATCTAATAAAAATCCCTATGGCATATGCGATTAAGATGGGAAATATGCCTATAATAGCATTTCCAATTTTCTTGTATCCCCACAGAGAAAGCGCAAGGATAAAGAAAACATTAAAAATATGAAAGGTGGGCATATTCATAACAAAAAGAGGGAGACTGCCCGCTCTAAAGGCAACCTGAAGGATAAATAACAATCCTGGTATGCCATACTGCAACATTTTATTTTTTGTTATGAGGCTAAGGAATAAATAAAGTGAGTAGAATACAAAGATATAAATTGGCAACAGATCTGCAATAGCAGTATAGGGACTATGAAATGCGTGGTAAATAGTACTACCTATTCCCAGCGACAACACTAGAACTGCAAATACTCGGAATTTTAAATTTCTTCCAAGTTTGTTCTCCTTTAAGAGTTTGAAAATAAAGTAAGCAGAAATGAAAATGGCTATATTTGAAACTGTATCAATAGGCTCGGAGATGAGACCCCATGGCTTTTCGCATCTATGAGGTATTGAAGAATAGGCATTCAGGTAACTTTGCCAAAGATTCATTATTCTTAGTATAACAAAGGATAACCCTGCTATCGTTACCGTTTTGTCGCTGTCGCGTTATTAATGTATTCGAGGACAGATTGGCTACTATAAATAAATAGACAAGTGCAATAGAAATTACTGATCCAATCTCATAGGATTATTTTTCTTCCTCCTCAGTTTGATATGACTCCATCAAATTGGTAAAATGAGATAAGAATTCGAGAGAGAGCGGTTCAAAATAAAACCTCTCCTCCGCACCCTTCTAATGCTCTGAACATACATGGTATAATCATTTCATGATTATTACTAAGTCAAAGCCATTCACTCAGGAAGAAATAACCAAACTACAAGAAGAATTTGATACTTATATAAAAACAGTAATCGATATAGATAAAAAGATTTGCTCTGCGGGATGTAATCGTCATTTTGAATCAGAAAAAGTTTTGCTGGACAAAGGATCTAAGCAAGAAGATATTTGGGGTGGAGGCATCGATACAGAATCTAAAACCATTGATTTTAACTCGTTTATAAATATTCGACCGAGCGTCAACACGAGCAATGAAATTCAAGATCCAGAAATCAGAAAAAAATTTGAAGAATTGTCCAAATATTTTTTTCAAAGCTTTATATGAATAATAAAATTGCATTAGAATCTATGTCTATGGATCTACTCCGAGTAGCTCTGGGAGTACATAGAGGATCGTATAAGATGGCAAGTCGTTTTTTTACAGAAGCGCTGAAACGAAATAGTGAAATTGATAATAAGAATCTTCGTCCTTACTTCGTAAGATTATTACATAAAATCAGTACGCATAGAGAAGATGACCTAAAAAATTCTGCAGAAGACTTTCTTATGTATAGCGTACTCGTCCAAAACTACACGAAAAAATTCCTCAACTCAGGAGTCTAAGCCTGACATTTCTTTGTCTCACTTCAAGAATCCTCGAATCTGTGTTAAAATAGTGGCATGCGGATGTGGCGGAATGGTATACGCGCTACCTTGAGGTGGTAGTGGGCGCAAGCTCGTGGGGGTTCAACTCCTCTCATCCGCACCGCTTCAAACGTGGCTTCAGCCGCTTTGAGCGGTTTCGCCGGGACGATTAGCTCAGCTGGTAGAGCGCTTCATTTACACTGAAGATGTCGGGGGTTCAAGTCCCTCATCGTCCACATTAAGAGATTGAGTACGTTTAAATACTTCATTTAGCTCGATACAAGGCTCTAATTGTGGGGTTCCAAACAGTAAATCGTTATAGGTAGGAGCTTGCTTAAATAGTATCCCAAAATAAGCAGCTCTTTTAAGAGGATCGGAGCTTCCTAACAACAAATCCTCGATGTGTTCCAAAAAGTATTCAATGTTGTCCATGATTACCTCCATATTGATGTATTCTGAGTCCTTTTTATCCTTCTCCGCCTCAAGAAGTTTAATTTCCTCTTCTAGCCTTATTACATCTAACTCGATGGATTTAATAACACTTTCAACAGATACAACCTTAATCTTTTCAGTTAAACCTTTCATAGTAAATTGAAGCTCCTCGATTTTATTATCTATTTCCGAAGAATCACTTTTAGTTTCTTCCATTCTTCTTTTCCACTCAGCAATGGCATCTTTTTTCAGAGTTTCAATGTATTGTTTGGATATCTTTATATTCTTTACAAAATTTTCTATTGTTCCCTCAAAATCTCTTTTCTTTATTCGGAAATACTTATGTCCGCCTCGACTGCAATGATAGGCAGGGAACTTACCACCCAGCCTACCCCTTGATGCACTGCCTGAGAATGGTTTTCCGCACTCAGGGCACATCACATAACGTCTGTATGGATAATCTGGATTATTCGCTGATTTTTTTAACTGCCAATCTTTTGGTTTTCTTTTCTCAAGCGTAACCGTTCCGTTAATCTCAGATATAACTAATTTGCCTCGATTTGCCTGATTAAAGGTCTCATAACTCACTAAGCCCTCAAATTGTCCCTTAACTGGTTTCTTGTCCGTCCATTTATGAATTGACACTCCTGCGTATGTTGGGTTTTCTATGAACTTCCAGAAATATTTTAGCGTTAAAGTCCTTCCGCCTACAGTACCTACTATCTGCGTTCTATCTTGTGGATTTCTCCTACATCTTTTCCTCGTTTTAAATCCCATTTGGTTAATTTCGTCTACAATCTGTTGATCGGTCATGGTTCCTCGACATCGTAGTTCAAACATGCGAATAATCTATTTTGCTTCTTGTGGATGAGGTTTTAGAGTTACTCTTTTTCCATGCACTGTTTCTACTTTTGCATTTTCATATCCAAATGGAGGAATAGAGATTCGATAGCCCATCCGAACATACCGTATTTCTGCGCCAATCATTCTTGACAAGATATCTCGTATCTCATCCTTCGACCTTTCTGCTTCTAATATCTCAGCTTTTTTAGTAGGAGAATAAACACTCCAAGAATATTCAACTCCTAAGTGCTCCAGTGTGTTAACTTGCTGACCGCCAATAATTCCATAAATATCGACTAACCTTACATTATATTTAGTAAGCTGCATTTTAAGATGGTCATAAACGTAAGATCCTCCCCGAGTAAAGCGATCAATAGACTTAACAATAAATAGCTGAACACCATTCTTAGGATCTTTGCAGTAATCGATGGCTTCTTGTACGGGTTGCTCCTCTTTAGACGCTGACTCCATAAAGAAGAAATACTTTTTGACATTAATATTATGAGTTTTAGCAAACATTTCTATCTGTTCTTTTTGTGCATCTTCTGAATCACCAATAAGTCCTTGTTTCAGTGAGGAAATTCTAATGGCTGCTATGGCATTCGGGGTAAGATAGAGTTCGTTCATAGTTTAAGATTTTGTTTACTTTTAAACTTTAACGATCCGTTTAATTGATCTTCGATAATGCGGTCAACTATGAGATTTGCGATAACTTGGAGGCGTTCTTCAAGGGTTAAATTGGAGGTTATTTGTTTAGTATCTTTCCTAATCTTGTTCTCAGGCTTATGTATTTGTTTCATAACATCATCTATTTACTACTATCCGTCCTACGTACATAATATATCCAACTTACGGATAGTTGTCAAGGGGTATTTGAGGATAAAAACTGTCCCTGTGTAAGTCATTTTTTGTCCCACCCTTCTGGGACAAATAATAGAGTTAAATAGGCGTAGATTTTAGAGTATTCTTATGCTATTATTTAATTTAGTATAAATATATGTTCTGTATAACAAGTTGAAATAACTATCTCCTGCCTCATTAACACTAACCATTCAATAAAAACAAACAAACAAAAATAATAAGTAATAATATCTAACTCACTATGTCTAAAAAAATAATAACTAATAAACAACAAACTATACTAGCCCTACTCCTAACATTCAGATTCCTAAACAGTAAACAAATACAACAGTTTCTAAATCATAAAGATCATAGGAGAATAAACGGATGGTTAAAAGACTTAACAGACAAAGGATATATAGAAAGAGACTTTAAACCAATATACGGAATACTTACTAAACCAGCAGTTTTTAATTTGTCTCCAACAGGTAGAAAATATATGAGAGATACTTATCGGGATGTTTCAAGAAAATACCTCGGAAAATTAAGAGAGGATACCAAGAGGTCTAAATCATTCCGTACCAAATGCCAAGTTTTAGCAGATATTTATCTTGCTCATTATCCCGAAAAGGTGGAGAAGCTCATGGGGGAGATAACAGAGTATCTTACTGATGGAGTGATACTTGAAGATAACAAATTACAATTTTTTACCTCTGCTTTTTATGAGGACTTAGAAGAGATTATTCCCATCTTAAAACTAAAACCCGATGCGTATATGTATGAGAAAGATAAAGAAGGAATAACTCATTGCATTTTCTATGTATTAGATGCCTATGTTCCAAGACTTATGCTCCAGTATTTCTTAAAAGGAATATTTACTACTTTAGATGAAGAATACTGGGAAGAAGATGACATTCAGTCTCTTCAAATCTATGTTCTGTGTCCAAACAACATGGTTATTATATACCTTAGAAGACTTCTAAAATCGTTCCTAGAGAGATATTACGGAAAAACCCTCATATTCCACTTTGCAACCAGAAACCAACTCCAGAAGAGAATACAGACAAAGTCTGGGAAGACGGGGTGGATAACCGCATCATCAGAAAACGAAGAATAACGAATTTGCGAAGCAAATTAAAGTCTTGTTACTCTGGTCTAGGAAATACTTGAGTTGGTAATTTTTTGTATCTTACATTAATTCCATCACTAACAACATTAACCCATTCTCCTTGTTTAAGAGCAAACTCTCGGGGAATCAATCTGTAAAGTACAGTTAAGTCGGCCTGACGTATTGCCTTTATATCATTATGGGCAAGCATTCCAGCTGAGTATGTACAAACAGTTACTTGTCTGTTTGGCAATTCACCGGAGTGCCATGCTTGTCTTAACTCGCCGTAAAACATAGATGGCTGACCATCGAGATTTTTATGATTGTCGTTATTGAACTCATGCCTTCCAAACTCTTCGACTCTAATATCTACACCTTTTTGCGGTGTAATACCAATCACAATGGGTGGTATATCCTCTTTCATTGGGATCATTGATTTCATTGGTCTGACTTTAAAGTTTGCTTTTGCAAGTGGCTTGAATGGTCTTACCTGATATAAACATGCAGGTTCTGCTCCAAACTCAACTTGATAACTCCACTCTGAGTCCATTTCTGGTAAAGAAGCAATTCTGTCATGCCAAGATACAACTTCCGTTAAATCTTGTCTCAGTTCTGGTGTATCTTTAACCCGACCTTGAGTCCAGCCCTTGAATGGTTGAGCTCCGTGTTCAGGTCTATAAACATAAGTTGAGCGCCTCATGTCTTGTGCATCCATCCTAGGGTTGTATGAATAAGAATCAGTAACAGCTATTGCATAAAAACCATCTTGGTGTGGGTGCTTAATGTAAGTTCCAAAATATCTACTTTGAGATTTCTCAGCAACGATTACATTGATCTCGTCAGGCAAATCAAATACTGTCATATCTACTTTTTCTCCGGCTTCAATCATATTTCTTGATTCTTCCTTCATTCGCCTAGGAGAAAAGCGAATGTCGTCAACAGTTTCTCTTGTCCACTCTTCCCATTCTCTTCTTGATCTATATGGACCTGCATAACTTGGATTCCGAGTTCTAGCTTGTGCATCTGTTATGTGTTCAATTTCTTCTGTAGGAAAATCACCTTCATATCCATATAACTCAACAACTGCACTTGACCTGAAGAGTCTTGGCCATAAAATAGGTACTCCATCTGCTCTTTTTAAGACATCCTCTGTAGATTCCCCCGGTTCATTGACAATCATTGCAACTTGAGGGATATCTGGTAGCTGTGTTGCAACATATAGAAGTACTCCAGCTTTAGCTCCATACTTATGCACTAATTCATGGGGATACCTTAAAGCTCTATCTTGCTGTTTAAGCCCTTCTCCGCTCTGATCTGGTTGTTCGTGTAAAGACATGGCTGGATTATATCAAAAAATATCAAATTATGGAATCCTATAGTTCTGTTGTTGTGTACGATAGTATTTCTTTGCAATTTCCGATATAATTTCTCCACAAACTTAACAGGCGAAGTTTAGCCTGGACAACAATAATATGCCCTCTAGAACATATGAAAAAAGATGACAACATTCTTCCTGATAAACCCTTAGTTAACCCAGAAAATGATCGCTTGGGATATGCACCATTCGCAAAGCATTTAGCCACTAGCGTGGTTGAAATGGCTCAAACCGAAGGATTAGTTATTGCATTAAACGGACCTTGGGGGTCAGGAAAAACTACCATAACTAATTTTATCGAATTCTATTTTTCACAATTGCCTGTAAAAAAGAGACCCGTAGTCATGCATTTTAATCCCTGGTGGTTCTCGGGAGATGAAAATCTAGTTAGACGCTTTTTTAATGAATTGCGACTTACTATTGAAAAAGAGATTATAGACAATGAAGAATTAAATAATAAATTTTCAGATTTAGTGGATGCCTTTTCCGACTATTATCCGGATCTCCCATGGCAAGCTAGGTTATTTATCCGCTTATTCTTCAAGAAGAAGAAAGAGGTTGATATCCAAGAATTGAAGAACTCTGTTGCGAAAAGTTTAGGAGATCAAAAAAAGAAAATAATCGTCATTATTGATGATATAGATCGCTTAACCGCAGAGGAGATTAGACAGATATTTAAACTAATAAAAGCTGTTGCAGATTTCCCAAATATTATCTACTTGCTTTCTTTCGATAAGAAGGTTGCTATTAAATCTCTAGAGTCTATACAGAAAATTTCGGGTGAAGATTATCTCGAAAAAATAGTACAGGCAGCTTTTGATGTTCCTCTTCCAGACAAAGCCTTGCTTTATGCACTACTTTTTGAAAAACTAAATATAATTTTTATTGATAGGCCAGATGAGGAATTTGACCAAACTAGATGGCAGGAAATTTTCTTTGAAGGCGTAGAGAAGTTTATATCAACGCCAAGAAATGTTACTAGACTTTACAACACTATAGCTATTACGTATCCTGCTGTAAAAGACGAAGTAAATCCAGTTGACTTTATTGCCATAGAAACTCTGCGTATTTTTTCTTCTAAAATATATGAAATTATCAGATTAAACCCAACTGAGTTCACTGATGAAGTCAGGAGTACCAGCTACTCAGACAATGATGAAATGAAAGAGCTACGAGCATTTCATGACGTCTGGATGAAGGATTTAAGCGACTTAGATAAAAAAATTGTCCATACCATATTACCAGTACTATTTCCCAAAATAGCTAGACTTTTCAAAACGAGTCGCGGTGGATATGAAGATGATGCTAAGTGGAGAGTTGATAAGAGAATATGCCATCCAGAAATATTCCCTATATATTTTGGCTTTGTTGTTTCTCCAAATAAAATTTCTGCTGCAGAAGTAAAAGCAATCATAGAACTTACATCAAGTCCAAAATTATTTTCTTCTAAGCTCATTTCCTTAACAAAGGAAAAATTATTTGATAAAACAAGTCGTTTAAGACATATGCTAGAAGTATTAAGAGACTACGCTATCAGTGTGATTCCGGAGGAGAATATCCCCAACGTAATCAAAACATTTTTCAGTGTGGGCGACAAGCTTTTATTGCCTGAGGATGAGAAGCAAGGTATGTTTGAGTTCAATAATGACATACTCATTGGTAGAGTTCTTTGGCCATTATTAAAAAGACAAGGTAAGGACAAAAATCTTAAGGATTTGAAGGAGGCCATTAAAAATGGTGACGCCCTTTCAACTATGAGTCGTGAAATCGCAGTAATGGGTCAACAGCAAGGAAAAATGGAATCTAATGCTGATCCAGAATCAGAATGGTTTGTAAATTCAACGCAACTTGTTGAGCTTGAAAAACTAGTTTTAATTAAGATTCGTAAATATGCCAAAGAAGGAAAGCTGCTAAATACAGCCAAGTTATATAGTGTTTTATATAGATGGAAAGATTGGGCTGAAGATCCTCAAGAGGTTCGTAAATGGGTTAAAACAATCATTAGAACAGATAAAAACTTTCTGCTGTTCCTTGCTAAATCCTTAGGAAAATCTTATTCTTATGGCTCAAGTGGTACAAAAATTAAATACAGATTGGACCCTAAAGGATTAGAAAATTTTATAGCAGTAGATTCAATTATAGAAAGGGTAAAAAAATTATCTAAAATGAAAAATCTGCCTGGGGAGCAAAAAATTGCATTAGATACATTACTTAAAGAGTATGCTTTAAGAAAAGAAGGAAAAGATCCTGACAATCCCTTGTCTGATTTATAATCATGCTATACTATCCGTATGGGTGATGCAAAACTTGGTAAAACGTTAAAAGAAGCAAGAGAAAAACTTGGGTTAACACAAGAGCAAGTCGCCACTAAAGCTGGAAAAAGTACAAATTGGTATGCCAGATTTGAAAGAGGAGAAGAAAATGCTCTCCAAGAAACCCGCGATGCCATCTTCAAAGTCCTAAAAATAAGGATAGATTATAAGGTTAAAGCTTAATATGGGTGGAGTGATAGGAGCAATCCTTGCCAGATTTCTAACTATAAAATACGACAGTAAGCTTTCTGGTCGTTTAGGAAGACTCTATAAAAAGGGTATCCTTGTTGGAAAACAGCAATACATAATTGTCAAACCATTAACTTTGATAATGTCTTTATTAGCGCTCCATACTTTATTTTTTAAACTACAAACTTCGCAGTGGATAATTGAAACTTTATTAGTTTCTCTTGGCACAGTATTTATATTTCTAGAAAGACCAAAGTTAGCGATTATATTCCACATACTGCTTTTAGTTTACCCCGTTTTTATAAAATTAGAACTTCCTGGCATTTCTGGAGCAATTATGATTATTGGATTATTTATAATCCTATTTGATATAAGTCTTATGGAAGACCCTAGAAAATACTTAAAATATGGAGGAATAAGCGAGATTGAAAGAGAAAAGATTAAAGAATATATGCAAAAAGAAAATCAATAATGGAATTTAAACCTAAAATTTTCGATGAACAGACGACTCTCTTCTTAATTGCTTTTCCGATTGTTATTCTAGGTGTACTTATTATTTTGTTTTCTACTACCTCATTTTTCGATAAATTTATGGTCAATATGTCTGCAATTCACAAGATATTGCTCTTAGATGGAATTATTACTGGACTATACACTTGTGTTCAAATAGTTCTTAACTATGTAGGAAAAAACCTGAATGAAATTAAAGTTACCAAAGACAAGATCACTGTTAAAAGCAATGATAAAATCATTAATCCAAAAGTCTACAATTTTAATACTCAGGATATTCAGTCCATTCAATTTAAATGGAATATAACAAAAAGTAGCGGAAAACTAACGTTAAGCAGGTATTTATATTGGTTGGTAATTAAACTAAAAAATGGAGAAGAATCTACTATTGAAATGCATGCCTTTGACTCGTCAACATTAAAACAAGCATTGCATTATATTTCCTCTGAGCACACTTCGATAGAGATCGAACCAAAATATATTGAAACTCAACCGTGGAAGGGGGAAGTTGCGGAACTATTTCACTCTGGGAAATAAATTTTTGATATAAACTGTCTGATATGATTTAAACTAACTATGAATTCTGAATCCTTACCTCGCATATTATCTTTCTTTGGATTATTGATAGTGGTTTTAATACTGCGATTCATTGCTTACAAAAAAAGAGTTGGGTCAGTATCTACTACGCCAGGGACACAAATTTTAGAAGAAAACACAGATAGCAAAAAATCTAATGCTTTTTTACTATCTGGAAGTTGTACAACCGGATGGTTAGATTGGAAACATGGCGAGTTCTGGCTACTAGAGGAGGGCTTATTTAGATGCACATCTGGGTGGCTAAATACTACTATCCACGTAAATCAGCCTGTTGTAGGACTTCAAGCAAAACATGGTTATGTGGATATTGATAAAATCAAAAATCTACTTCATCAAGATAATAGCAATAAGTTTATTTATAAAATGGATATAGAGAAATATTCAATCTCCAAAGGTCCACTTTCCGGCGAGCTAAAACTAAAATTAAAAAATGGTAAATCTCAAAAATTTTTATTTCTAAAGGACGACATGGATTATCAACTCTTACGATCGACTTTAAACGAGTGGGTTGGATGGCCTTAGAGGAAGGTAATTTTAATTAAGGTTGGATTTTAATTTAACTGACTTTTTATCTTTTGCAATCTTCTTAACCACAATTCCAGTAAGACTTTGCATTGTGTCCAAAAGTTTAATGGCTTGTTCGCGATTAGCACGCTCTGGGTGTTTTTTCTTGAGTTCCTCAATTGCCCAATTTATCTCATCTTCTGTATATTTTGTGTTGATCATGGTTTGATTATATATCAAATGGTGTTTTCTGGTTGTTCGGATATCTGAGAACTTGAGCCTAGTCTATAAGTCATAATAAGCCGGTCACCTTTGTAGCCCCTGCCTAAAAGATTTACATCTACCTCCTCTGGTCTTTTAAGAAATTCTGCTATCACATCTTCTGGGATCATCTCTTTAGTATGGAATAGGCAACCAACTTTTATTTCAAGTCTTGGTATGATCCTTTCGCTTTTGACAACTAACCCTTCAAGAGCTGATAAACCAAGTTCAAATATTCTTTCACGCTCTATAATTCCAAATAATTCAGTGAGACTTCCGTTATCATACACAGACAAGGATGTATGGTTGCTTGGAGTAGTAAAGATGCTATCTGGCCCCAAATGATCTACGTTTATGGGTCTAATATTAGTTGGTTCATTTTTTTCTAAACCTGTCCACACATTACGAGGAAAGTAGATGCACTTTAAGACATATCTTGGATAAACAACCGGATTTGCTTCTTGCTGAACCAAGGGATCACCATTAATTCGTAATCTTTGTCCGTCAAAATTCATATTTTGTAAGTGAAGTATATCAAAACATCTCATTCTATACAAACTATCGATTATAAAACCCTGCGTAACTTCAAAAAATTAAACATCTGCATGGTTAACTTCCTGGATTCAATCCTTCTCATTATCTCCCGACTGCGGGTTTGACTTAAAATATTTAAACTGCCTTCCCAGAGTACTTTTCTGTCTAAAATTGCTAGTTTTCGGTGGTGATTGCCAGAGCACATTAAAACTTGCACTCCTATAATTTCAAATTCAGCTATTTCTCCTTCAGCCTGTAGCGCTAAATTTTCCTCATGTTCTTCAGGATGGCGGGTGATTATATAAACCTTGACCCCACGATCTACTAGGCTCTGGAAGATCGGACGAAACTGTTGCGCTCGAGAGTTGGTAATATATGGGCTTTCAATGATTACCTCGTTTCTGCAAGCGTTCAAGTCCTTCAGAAAGGCTTGATAAAATGTCTTTTCGTCATGCAGGCTTGAGGAAACGAGCTCATTTTGGTATGATTGAGATCGGAAAAGGAAGTTAAACATCGGAGTCCTCCTCTTCGATGTCTACGACAACAACCTTACCATCAACATAAGTAAATCCGAGGTTCTTTAATTTTTGATATAATCTGGTAAGACTTTCAAATACGGGGTTCCAAACCGTGGCTGAATTGTCCACAGAAACTTGACTTTTACAGGGTGGCTCTGTTATTCTTTCTTGGTTGAATATGAAAAGACTATACTCAGTTTTGGTAGTATTATCTCTCTTCCTCTTTACACTTCTTTTTACCTC
>CALRDJ010000014.1 GCA_943354875.1 Candidatus Levybacteria bacterium GW2011_GWA1_37_16
GTTACAGAACACACGTGTGTCGAGAAATTCGGAGCACGAATAAGGCTAGAAATAGTTATATTCGATCCCGATCCGTCGGGATTTTTTGTGACTATTTTTAGTAAATTACGGTGGTACCACGGCTAAGACCGTCCGTATTTTCTCTTCAATAATGAAGGGAAGATATGGGCGGTTTTTTATTGCCCAAAAGAAAGGAGGTGAGAAATATGAATATAGAAAGAATGATGACTGGTAATTTAAAACCAGAAAAGATGTTATCACCAGTGATAAGTACTGGTGGAAGGGTTGTTGCAATAGTACCTGATGAGACAGGCATACATCGAGCACACGATGGAAACCTGATATACGTCGACGTTGACGGTATAGATGCTGATGCTAAAACACAGAAAATCGTAGTAGCCGGAATAGAAATCGGTGGAAGGAGAGATCTCGTGTTAACTCAGGAAGGAATCGGAAACAGTAATGACCGAGGAGGAGATAAAAAATCTCCTGAGATAGACGTAGAGCTATTAGATAGACCAATCAGAGTTACGTATAGTCCATTAGTACGGAATAAGTGGGGCTATCCTGTAGGTCGAGGTCCAAGAGCAACTCAGCGAAATCCACGCTGGATAAAAGCAAATGGACAAAGATAGCTTTATGTAGCGGTTGGGTGGGTGACTCTCGCCCTCCTAACCGCCTATCTTACTTGACTATTATAGGCTATTTGCTATAATTGGCTTAACCTAGGAAGAAGGTTCGCTACTACATTCAGTTACATGAACGTAGAGGAAAGTCCAGACAGCAGTAAAGCGGGGACGGAGCGTAAGCTCCGGCTAGTGATAGCCAGTGTTCAGACTCTTACCCACATTGGGTCTGAAACAAGTCTTGAATTAACAAGACTTGAGAGCAACAGAGACGAGTGGGAGTGAAACGGGCAATCCTACCTGCTGCAACCTCCGAACGATACGACAAAGACCTGGCTTTACAGGAGTATCAAAGATAGAGGGCATCCTGATGCAAATCAGGGCGAGAGTGACTTAACATCACCACGAGATAGATTGCGAACAACTCGACTCGACTCGAAAGAGTCGAAGCGGGGAAACAGAATCTGGCTTACTACCTTCCTAGGTTTTTCTATATCTGAGGATCTGGTTCTTCTGACACTTCTATTAATTCTTGTTCATTTATTTTATCCAATGAAAAATCTAAAAGCACTCGAAATGCGGCTGCGATAGGCACTGCTAAAATAAGTCCCATAATTCCTCCTAGATGCTCTCCTGCAAGTGCTGCCAGTAAGATAACGAGTGGATGAAGCTTAGTAATTTTCCCCATCAAATTCGGCATAATAAAGTAATCTTCAAATTGACGCACAATGAAGTAAATTATAATAACCATAACTGCGGTAGCAACCGTATTAAAACCAAAACTAGTGGCGCCCGTGGCCAATACAACAACGACAGCAACCGCCGCCGCGACAATAGGGCCAACTATTGGAATTATTTCTGCAAATCCAGAAAAGATAGCTACTATAAGCGAGAACCGAATTCCCATTATTTGAAGGGCAATAAAAAGAACTGCTGAGACGAAAAAGATAAGAAATATCTGTCCTCGAAGATACGCATTTAGCACTGAATTTATCTTTTGAAGCAATATCTCCACATCCAGCTTATATTGCTTTGGTATAAAATGAAGCATCTTATCAAACATACTACGTCCTTCACGTAGGAAGTAAAACGCTGAGAAAAGAAAAATAAGAAAACTCACGATTCGAGAAATTGCTTGGGGAAACAATAAAATTATATATTGAGGTGAAAATAACTTCGTAGTTTTGGCAGAGTTAAGCAATTCATATGCCGCTGGACGTAGCCACTCTGGTAATAGAAAAACCTGCTTATTCATATTATCCAGAACATTATCTATAAATGCACGAAAATCCGTAGACTCAGACAAGACCTGGCTCGTTAAAATAGTGCTGATAAATATCATCCCAGATAAGATGAGGACGTATATTATGAGGACTGAAACCGTCCTTGGCAACTTAATTTTTTCAGAGAAAAATGTCACAACGGGGTTAAATATATATGCAAAGATCGCAGCCAGTATAAATGGGGTAAGAATAGCGCTAGCTGCAAATAAAAACCAGATAAATATAAGAGAAAGGAGAACAAAGAAGACTGTACGAAGACGTATGTTCACAGACTCATTATAACTACTTTTTGTGTAGGTGTAAATCTGTACCGACAGGTTATTAGTTAGCTTGTTCATAGTTAGTTGACAACGAAGAACTAACTAACCAACTAACTAATAACTCCTTATCGAACGGCTTTTTTTAATGTCTTTCCAGCGGTAAATCCTGGTGCTTTTCTAGCTGCTATCGTAATCTTATCCCCTGTCTTTGGATTTCTTCCTGGACGCGGTGCTCTCTTTCTAATACTAAAAGTCCCAAACCCAGTGATTACCACTTTTTCTCCACGTTTGAGCGAATCACGAATAGCATTTAAGAATGCTTGAACACTGTCTCGGGAAGCCTTACTGGTAAGATTTGCTTTTTTCGCTACTACTTCTATAATGTCTCTCTTTGTCATCTTCTCACCCCCTCGCTAACAAACACGTTGCTAAATCAACGAAATCGATTAAATAAAACAATACAATGGATGAGAATATCTTGTCAATATATCAATCGACTTTTAGGCGGAGCGATCTGGAGAAACGGCGCGGAATTCACGAATTGCAGTTACTTTTACTTCTCCCGGCACTGCGAGAGCCTTACTTACTTCTTCCTGAATTTTTCGAGCGATAAGAACCGTATTTGCATCATCTAATTTTCCAGGATTTATAATAACCCGTAGTTCTCGTCCTGCTTCGAATGCATATGCATCCTCAACGCCCTCATATTTTTTCGCGATTTTTTCCATCTCCGTTAGCCTCTTTGCATATTCTTCAAAGTCTTCATATCGAGCACCAGGTCTGGCACCAGAGATAGAATCCGCGATATGGACAATAATAGACTCCACCGATGAAAACGGCTTATCCTCATGATGCTCTGCGACACAGTTAACAATAGCGTCTGGAATATTAAACTTCTTCAAAAGCTCTACCCCAAGCTTTACATGACTTCCTTCACCCTCTACGACTTTTCCAATATCATGGAAAAGGCAACCAAGTCGTACGATATTTTCATCAGCACCGATTTCCTGTGCGATATGTACGCCAATTTTCGTTTCTTCGAGAGTATGCACGACAAGATTTTGACCAAATGATGTACGGAATTTAAATCGACCTAAAATAGCCAAGAGCTCAGTAGGTAAATTAAAAACTCCTGCTAAGTGAGCCAACTTCTCCCCTTCTTCAAGCATTACCTTTTCTACTTCTTTTTTCGTCTCCTCGACGATCTCTTCAATGCGAAACGGCTGAACACGAGTATCCTTCAAAAGCTTCTCAAGTGCACGTCTTGCAACTTCTCGACGAACTTGGTCAAATGAAGAAAGACGAATAATTCCTTCCTCATCCAAATCAATATCTACTCCTGTGGCCTGCTCAAATGCGCGGATATTTCTTCCTTCTTTTCCGATAATACGTCCTTTTATTTCATCGTCCTGAATTTTTATAACTGACACCGTATATTCTGCGATGTATTTAAGAGCTCCATGGCGCATACTATCGATGAGGATTTCCTGAGCTTTTTTATCTGATATGCTTTTTGCCTCTTCTTCGCGTTGTTTTAATATCTGAGCGATATGCTGCGCTTCTTGCTTTTCTACTTCTTCGAGGAGCGCTGCTTTGGCTTCTTCTCGAGTGAGTCCTGAGGCTTTTTGAAGTTTTTCTACGTACTCTTCTGCATGTTTTTTAACATCCTGTTTTTCGTCTTCGATGGATGCCTTTTCGCGATCAAGCTTCTCTTCTTTTTCCAAGAGCTTTTTTTCCAGCAATAGTATATCGTCTGCTTGTGCCATATATGAGGACTTGGAAGAAAATCGCCGAAACGATTTATTTAACTATTAAAGATGTGGTGATGATTGTATATTCCATATACCGCACCGCTTCCTTTGTCCACTTAGATTATACCTCTTTAGCCATCACCTCGTCAATTGCTTCTTTAATAGTATCCCAATTAAACCCTCTTCTTCCTAAAACCCCGCTGAGCTTTTTATATATTTCATCTCGACTTAATCCTTTATATCTCGCCATTTTTTTCTCCACCAATTTTCTCGCTTGTTCTATGTCATTTGGAATTGGAAATTTGATATTGGATATTTGAGATTCAATGATTTCCTCGCTAACCCCTTTTCTTCGAAGCTCTAACTTGGTAATACGTAATGATTGAGGTTTGGATCTAATCCGCGACTCAACCCATATCCTGGAAAATTCCGCATCGTCGAGAAACCTATGCTCTCTCAGTTTATCTATAATAGTTTGAATGATATGAGACGGGGCCTTCTTCTTAACCAAATTTTCTCTTACTTCTTTTTCTGACCGAGGGCGATAACTGAGGAATTTTAGAGCTTTGGCATAATATCTATCAAGTTCATTCATGCGAAAGTCGCGTCTGACGCGAGACTAAGCTACCAGGGGTGAATCATCTTCTTTTTCTTCGATACCCACTTCCATCGGGGTCCCACTCTTTTTATTTTTCTCCATGATCTCTACGACTACTTTTTTTGACATATCTGGATGCTCTCTCAGGTACTCTTCTGTCGCTGCTTTTCCTTGACCTAGCATGGTCTCACCGTACCTATAGAATGCGCCAGACTTAGAAAGAATGCCCATCTCCACTCCTACATCAATAATGCCACCTTCACGCGAGATACCATGCGCAGTTACATCAAACTCTGCGATACGAAACGGCGCTGAAACCTTATTTTTTACCACCTTTACTCTGTGTCTAGACCCGATAGCTTTATCACCATCTTTAATAGTTTCGATCTTTCGTACATCCATGCGCTGTGATGCATAAAATTTAAGAGCTAAGCCGCCGGTGGTCGTTTCTGGGTTTCCATACATTACCCCAATCTTTTGACGAAGTTGGTTCGTAAATATACATACGGTTTTTGATTTAGAAATAACGCCTGTTAATTTGCGAAGCGCCTGAGACATGAGCCGAGCCTGAAGTCCAACCATCGCATCTCCCATCTCTCCTTCTATTTCTGCCCTTGGTACCAAGGCTGCTACTGAATCGATGACGAGCACATCTACTCCACCACTACGGATCAGGCTTTCTGTAATTTCGAGTGCCTGCTCTCCGGTATCTGGCTGAGAAATCAGCAGTTCATCGAGCTTTACTCCGATACGCTCTGCCCATATAGGATCCAATGCATGCTCTGCATCGATAAACGCAGCTACGCCTCCATGTTTTTGGGCCTGAGCGATAATAGAGAGACAAATCGTCGTTTTTCCTGATGCTTCTGGACCATAAATTTCTATAATTCTCCCTCGAGGTACACCGCCAACACCCAGTGCTATATCGAGCGGTAAACACCCAGTGGAAATAACCGAGATATCAAATCTCTCAGCTGCTTCACCAAACCGCATGATAGATCCACGACCATACGTCTTTTCAATTTGATCCATGGCGAGACGAACTGCTTCTAATTTTTGTGATGCTTCAGTCTTTCCTGATCCCGCTTTACCAGACGAAAGGGTGATGCCATTTACTGAGGGCGTGGACGAATTCTTCGGTGGTCTTCCCATTACGATTATTCTAGCATTTTTCTCGAACTATGCAATATGTCAAACTGTACCATGCGAGATTTTTCCATTTAATTTGCTATAATACGAAAACTCGGGGCATGGTTTAATGGTAGAATGAGCGGCTGGGGGTCGCTCGGCCCAGGTCCGATTCCTGGTGCCCCGACTTACATTATACACTCTGCTATAATCAGTTGATGCTAATTCTTCAGGCCATTCTCGAACTTCTTCTTTTTTTAATCGCCATAGTGGCATGTTTTTACCTCCCTGGAAAATACATACTACTGAGACTAAAACTCTCCACCAGCTTCCTGGAAGACATATTTCTCTCGAGTGTTTTAGGAATACTCATCTCCACTCTACTTTTCTATATCACTTCCTACGTCACATGGGTCTTAGCTCTCCCTATCCTACTTCTTATCGATGTGCTCTCTATCAGAGAAAAAAACTGGCTACCTCAACGAGTTGAAAAAAAAGATATTCGCTATCTTCTAGTGGTTGGAATCTTCGGACTTCTCTTTGCGCTTCCCATGATTACCAACGGTCAATTCGGAACCACACTAAGATTAAATGGCATTAATCTCTGGGATGGCATGTGGCATATAGAGCTTATTAACGAATTACGCGCACATTTTCCACCAGAAATACCAGGATATGCAGGAGTAAAAATGACCGGTTACCATTTTTTCTACAATCTGCTCCTTGCCCGAATTAGCAATCTATTTTTCATCCCTCCTCTCGCACTCCTATTTCACTTTTTTCCAATTCTCATCTCTTCTCTGTGGGGACTAGGGGTATATACACTTATTTTTAACTGGACCAGAAAAAGATCTATTGCTCTATGGAGTACGTTTTTTTCATTTTTCGGAGGTAGCTTTGGATTTATACTATATCTTCAGGGACACACGAAGCTTAGCATAAATAGTGGCTATGGAGTCGCTCAGTCTTTTCTCTCACAACAAAATCCACCGTATGCATTTTCCATCCTCCTTATCCTTGCCTTTCTCCTGTTAGTTCAAAAGTTTTATGAAACGAAAAATAATAATTGGCTTGTTCCAATCATGCTTTGCGTAGGACTAGCTACTATGTTTAAGGTATACGCAGGAATGCTACTCATCGTAGGCATTATCGTGCTTGCAATCATAGAACTTCTGAAGAGAAACTTCTTTCCAGTCTTAGTAGGTTTTGCATCACTACTTCTCCTTATCTGCACCTATGGACTATTTGCTGATCCGAATTCCAAACTCATCTGGGCACCGCTGTGGCCACCCCACAAAATGCTCGAAGACAGCCTTACATGGTATGGATACACAGAAAAAATGTATACCTACACAAAACTCGGCGTAATAAGGGGAATAATTGAAACAGAATGGTACGGGATCTATACCTTCTTCCTTGGAAATATGGGAACTCGCATCATAGGTTTTTTTCTTTTCCTATTTTTATTATTCAAAAATAAGAACTATCGGTCTCCTTTTACCATCATCTTTCTGACTATGAGCGTAACCGCCATAGGAATTCCCATGTTTTTCATACAATCAGGAAAGGTATTTGAAATCATCCAACTCGCGTGGTATTTTCTTTTCTTCTGTGGATTACTTGCAGGTATAGGCATTGGAAAACTCCTCTCTCTTCGTTTTCATATAATTGCCAAACTGTTCCTCGGAGCATTGCTTATAGTAGCCACCATTCCTGGCATCTATGAAGACCTAAAGGGGAACAACTTTTTTCTTAACCAGCCAATCGTCTCTCAGCCTTTTTTAAACGCCACTTACTTTTTATCACAAGACAAAAATTACGATAATACTATTCTGGTTCTCCCACCTAAAGAAGTCGATCTCGAAAAAGATAATATCGGAAAATGGTATATCGATGGCGGACCACATATCATCGGCTTTGCAAATAAAAATGGGTACGTATCCTACATAAACCATACCTTCCCTAACACGGCCATCCATGAAAGACTCGCAGTGACTGCAGAAATAACTCGCTTCGCAAGGTCAAACAATCCCGTTCCTGACGACATACTGAAAAAAACGGGAGCACAGTACCTTTACACCACCAGTACCTATCCAGGACTCATGAAGACACTCAGCCTTCGCCTCGTGTTCCAAAATGAATACTCAAGTATCTATACGATAAACTTCGCAAAGTAAAGCAATAGAAAATATTTATAATTCCGAGGTTTATAAAAAGAGATTATCTCTTTGGAGATTGCTTCTTACGTCGTGCTTTTCCACCAGTACCCACCTTACGTCGTTCTCGAACTCGAGGATCTCGAGTGAGATATCCACGCTTCTTAAGAGTTGTTCTGTGTTTAGGATCAATTAAGGATAGAGCTCTTGATAAAGCAAGCACTACTGCATCCAGCTGGCCACTCAAGCCTCCGCCTCGCACATTTATAGTAATAGCAAATGCAGCTATGGTATTGGTAACTCTCAAGACCTCGTGGTACGCAGTCTTTGCTAGCTCTCCAGTAAAGTACTGCTCTATAGGCTTTTTATTTACCAATATTTTTCCTTTTTCTAAAGACTCAGCTCCCCAAACATGAGCATCAGTGACTTTATGGAAAAGACGCACGCGAGCCACAGCTGCTTTACGTCGTCCGACTGCAGTGATATAATCTTTTTTCGTATTTTTTTTCTCTACTTTTAGTTCTACTATTGCTTCTGCCATATTATTTTATACCCTCACTTTTAAATTTTTCTCCGTACGTGTGATCTGCATCTTTAAATACAAACATACGCCCAAGCATTGTATCGCGTAATTTGTTCTGTGGCAACATTCCCTTTACTGCATGAACGATGACTTCTTGGGGTTTTCGGATTCTTAAATTCTGAAGCGTCTCTCTCGTTAATCCTCCTGGATAACCTGAGTAACGGAAATATTCCTTCTGAAGTTCTTTTTTACCAGTAGTCTTAACTTCTTTAGCGTTAATTATAACCACATAATCACCACAATCTAGATTTCGGACAAAGTAACTCTTAGACTTTCCCATAAGAAGCTCTGCTACATCAGAAGACATACGACCAAGCGTCTTACCTTTCGCATCGATAAGGTGCCATTTTCGTACAATTTCTGATTTTTTGGTCGATGTAGTCATATTATTTAACTGTCTTTTTCTTTGTTATTTTCTTAGGTTTTTCTTCTTTTTTTATCTCAGCTTTTACTTTCTTAGGTGCTTCATTTTTAACTTTTAATTTTTCTGATGGACCCTCAACCCATTCCATGAGCACCATAGATGCCTTATCAGATAGTCTCTCACCCAAACGAATAAGACGAACATATCCTCCTGGACGACTTACAAAACGAACTGCTATATCAGAAACTATTTTTTTAGCTGCGGGGGGGGTTAAATCTTTTTGTAGTATCGAGACTATATTCGTCCCACCTTTTCTGGCTTTAGTAACGAGCTTTTCTATATGACCATGAATAGACTTTGCTTTTTCCTCTGTAGTCTGGATCTTTTCTTCCATAACAAGAGCAGACATCAAATTCTTAAATAATGCCTGACGCTCATTCTTGTCTCTTTTTAGCTGTCTTCCGAAAACATTCTTACGCATATACTAAAAATCTCAAAGCTCAAAACTACATCGCAAATCTAAAAGTTTTCTTTATTTGAGATGCTATTTGAGATTTGAGATCTAAAATTTGAGATTATACACTCAGAGATATACCTTTTTCTCGAAGTTTTTCTTCAATTACAGAAATAGATTTACCACCCATATTACGCATACGAATAAGATCTTTTCGTGGGGCACTAATAAGCTGTCCTAGTGTCTCAATACCACCGTTTCTCAGACTATTATAGATCCTCGTTGGAAGATCTAATTCGTCCACAGTAAGCTTCAAGACATCGTCAGATACCGGATGAGAAACTGAAGCTCCCTCTGTAGGCATTGACGCTGCTTTTGGTTCGTATACTTGAAAGAAATAAGAAGCTAATATTTTAGCTGCTTCATCTATCGCTTCTTTTGGAGTCACTGTACCATTAGTCCAAACCTGAAGAACTAATTTGTCTAAGTTGGTTTGTCGTCCGACACGAGTTGCTTCTACTTTTACATTTACTCTTCGTACTGGGGTGAACGTGGCATCAGTAGTAATAGTTCCGAGTGTACTTGTTTTCTTTTCTTCACTGAGAGTATATCCCATACCTCGCTCTACGGTTAGTTCCATTTCAAGCTTTCCTTTTTTATCAGAAAGAGAGCAAATATACTGATCTTTATCTATCACTTCTACATTCTCAGGAAGGTCTAGGTCAGCTGCAGTTACATCTTTTGGTCCTTTTACAGAAAGCTTTACTGTCGCACTATCCTTCGAGTCAGTAAGACGAAGATTTAATTCTTTAAGATTGAGAAGAATATCTACTACATTTTCTTTAACACCTGGGATAGCAGAGAATTTATGCTTAACACCTGAGATCTTTACAGAGGTAATAGCAGCTCCCGGAATAGAAGTAAGAAGTACGCGACGAAGAGCATGACCAACTGTATGACCGTAACCAGGTGCAAGTGGCTCTATAACGAACTCACCAAAGTTTACGTCTGTTTTTTCTTCTTTTACTTTAAATGTTAATTCACTCATAACAATAAGGCTCTCATTATATCATTACCTAGAATAATATTCAACAATCAACTGTGTACTGAACGGCACTATAATATCATCCCGCTTAGGCATACGAGATAACTTGCCAAGTGTACCCTTTTTCTCTAGAAAAGGCAATACCTCAGTTTTTTCCTCTATTATCTTCACTACCGATACGTTTTTTTGCATTTTAGAAGAAAGTGCTATTACATCCCCTACGCGAACGTAATATGATGGAATATTTACCTTTTTATCATTAACAACTACATGACCATGAGACACAAACTGACGAGACTGAAAACGACTATTGGCAAAGCCTAAGCGATAGACAAGATTATCCAGTCTAGTCTCTAACAGAGAGAGCAGAAGCTCTCCTGTATCTCCTTTTTGCTTCTGCACAGTAGCCATAACCTTCTGGAGCTGTTTTTCATACAGGCCATATATTGCCTTTAGTTTTTGTTTTTCTCGAAGCTGAAGTCCGTATTCCGATTTTTGCTTCTTTCTTTTGGCTCCGTGGACACCAGGAGTTAAATTCAATCTACGCTGAAGTGATGCCGATGTCTTATCGAGGAGATTTACCCCCTCACGTCTTGCTAATTTGTGTTTTGGTCCTGTATATCTACCCATATTAGACTCTCCTCTTTTTCTTCGCCCGTGGCCCGTTGTGCGGAATAGGCGTAATATCTGCGATGAGCGCTATGGACAAACCTGCACTTTTTATAGCACGAAGTGCTGAATCTCGTCCAGATCCTGGTCCTTTTACGAATACCTGAACTGTTTTCAATCCTCGCTCCATTGCTTTTTTCGCTGCGTCTTCCACTGCTAGTGTCGCTGCATATGGAGTAGATTTTCTCGTACCCTTAAATCCTCGGGCACCTGCCGAACTCCATGAAATGACTTCTCCTTTATCATTCGTTATACTAACCAATGTGTTATTAAAGGTCGCGGTTACAAATACTTTTCCATTCGTTGAAACGATAAGTCCTGATTTCTTTTTCGTAGGTGTAGTAGTTTTCTTATCTGCCATAGTTTTTATAAAAATTATTTCTTAGCTGTTGCTGCTTCAGTCTTTGCTGCTACTTCCTTCTTTATAGCTCCAATGGTCATACGCTTTCCTCTCTTAGTACGAGCATTTGAACGAGTTCTTTGTCCACGCGCAGGCAAATTCTTACTATGTCTAGACCCTCTGTATGATCCTATGTCTTTTAATCTTCTGATATTCTTGAGCACATCTGCTTTCAAATCTCCTTCGACTTTATGCTCATCAAGTGCTTTCTGTATACGCTTCTGCTCATCTTCTGAAAGCGTTTTTACCCGCTTATTTGCATCTACTTGTGCTTTAACCAGAATTGGCACCACATTATTTCTTCCAATTCCATAAATATAGCTCAGTGCTATATCTACTCTTTTCTCGTCTGGTATATTAATACCGGCAAATCTCATAATTATCCTTGTCTCTGCTTATGCTTTGGATTCTCACACACTACGCGGATTACTCCTCGGCGTTTAATTATCTTACACTTCATACATCGTTGTTTTACACTTGCTTGAACTTTCATATATTATCCTCTGTAGGTAATCCTACCTTTGGTTCTGTCATACTGAGTCATTTCGACCCGTACTCTATCTCCTGGTAAAATGCGTATGAAATGCATTCTCATTTTTCCAGACAGATGACAAAGAACTATTACCCCATTTAGGTCACTAGCCGGGTCTTGAAGCTCCACTCGAAAAAGCGTATTGGGCAACGATTCCTTTACTATTCCTGAAAGCTCAAATGATCCCTGATGCGCCATACAAAAAACTCAAAGCCCAAAGTGCAAATCACAAAAGATCTAAAATTTACTGTTTTGAGATGCTTATTTGAGATTTGAGATCTAAGATTTAAGGTTACCCAGTATTATACCAAATCAGATTCAAAAGAGCAATACTTATGGGGTCAAAACCTTTGGACCTTCCAAGGTAACAGCAACTGTGCGTTCAAACACCCCAGAAAGACTCCCATCTTTCGTTTTTATCGTCCATCCATCATCGTTGCTATAGATTACATCCGGCTTTCCCATGTTGTAAATTACCTCAATTGCAATCGTCATTCCAGGCACTAATTTAGGAGTTTTTTCAATTTTTCCTGCCAAAAATCCCGGAACCTCAGGTTCTTCATGCAGCTTCCTCCCGACACCATGTCCTATAAGACTTCTCACAATCGAATACCCACCTTCTTTCTCCACAACATCCTGAATCGTTTTGGAAATATGTCCGATATGGTTCCCGGGCTTTGCTACGGCAATGGCTTCCTCAAGCGCTCTCTTTCCTGCATCTAAGAATTTGTCAACTTCATCATATTGAGATTTTAGATTTGGAGTTTTTGATTTTATTCGTACCGTCTCTGACATGTCTGTATGAAATCCTTTTAGATATACTCCACAATCGATACCGATAACATCTCCCTCTTTTAACGCATACACTGTCGGAATTCCATGCACCACAGCATCGTTGGTAGAGACACAAACAGTATACTTATATCCGGGGACTTTCATGAACCCTGGCTCTCCACCGCGAGACCGAATCAGTTTCTCCGCCATCTTATCCAGCTCTATCTCGGTAACTCCTGGCTTTGCATACCGCACCACTTCATGTAAAACATCGGATAGAATTTTTCCACCCTCTGTCATAACCTCTAGCTCATGTGGGTTTTTTATATCAATCATCGAGATATGACCTCCTGTATTTTTTCCTGTACTTCTTCTATGGACCCATCGCCGCTTACCTCAGTCAATATCCCTAGCTCCCTAAAGTAGTCAACTACCGGCTCTCTATCCAAAGTCTGAAGCTTTCTTCTCTTCATGACAATCTCATCTGTATCGTCGATACGCCCTCTACTTACCATCCTCTTCTTCATTTCTTCTTCAGAAATAGTGATATGAAATACAACGTCTATTTTCAGACTGTGTTTTTCTAGGTAATCTACCAACGCCATTAAATCATCTTTTGTAGCAGGGAAGTTTTCTAGTATAAATCCGTCCAGACATTGATCCATTTTTTCTGAAAGCAGTCCGAATTTAAGCTCAGTAGGCAAATTCTTTCCTTGCATGGCATATTGCTCGTATCCTTTGCCTTCATTCTCGCGAAGCAATGTACCGATAGAAATAAGCGGTAAGCTCAACTGCTTTGAAAGCAACTGTGCTTGAGTACCTTTACCCGCGAGTGGTGGACCAGTAAAAACTATTATCATGAGGTTAAATCTTTAGCTTTTCGATAATAGCATGGTGAATGTCTTCTATAGATTTTTCACCATCTACTTCGATAAGCACTCCTTTTTCTTTATAATATTCTAATACGGGCTTGGTGAACTTATGAAAAGATTCGATTCGTCTATTTATAGCTGCTAGTGTTTCATCTTCGCGAGTTGCGTCTTGTCTCCCTGAAATTCGCCTGAGAGCTTCTTCGTCTGATACTGCCAAATAAATAACATGATCCATGTCGTTATCAAAAGATTCTGCTTGAGCAACGGTTCTCGGGAATCCATCCAAAATATATCCCTTACTATACTCTGACCTCTGTAGATAATCTCGCACGATTTCAATCGCCTGATCATCTGAAATAAGATATCCGGCATTCATAACCTCCTTCATATGACGCCCAAGTGGCGTATGCTCCTTAGCTATTTCACGAAAAATATGTCCTGTAGATAAATAAGGAAGACCGAGCTTCTCAGAAAGTAAATTTCCCTGTGTTGATTTTCCAGATCCTTGGATACCGACTAAAATAGTTTTCATAACTTAGTTAACGAATGCATCGTAATTTCGAGTAACAATATTTGCCTCTATAGATTTTACTGTCTCAAGCACTACACTTACTACGATGAGTATTCCAGTACCGCCAAGCAGTAAACTCTCCATGCCAGTAAATTTACTTATTATCGTAGGCGAGATTGCTATAAATCCTAAGAATGCCGCACCCACTAACGTGATCCTCGTTAGGATATAATTTAAATATGATGCTGTCTGTGTTCCTGGACGAATTCCTGGAATAAACCCTCCATATTTCTGTATTTCCTCAGCTATCTTACTCGGATTAAACACGACTGCAGTATAGAAATACGTAAACGCGACCACCAAAATAAAGTATACCGCATTGTAAATAAAACCAGTCGACTGAAACCAAATAGTAACAAATTGCCCGAAGTCACGAAGCATACCAATACTAGACGTCGCGGTGTATCCAGCGAGAAGTGAAGGTATAAGCACAAGCGATACTGCAAAAATAATAGGAATGACTCCCGCCTGATTAAGTCGTAGTGGCAAATGAGTAGACTGACCTCCTGAAGCTTTATTTCCCCGCAAACGCTTTGCGTAATATACAGGGATTTGTCTAGTTGCTTCGTTTATAAGGACTATTGACGATATAACAAATAACCCCATGGCCAGGAACGAAAGAATGCTCAATGCATTATCTCCAGTAATCGTAGATACAGTCTGACCAATTACCACCGGTAACCTTCCAACAATACCAGCAAAGATAAGAAGCGATATACCATTCCCAACCCCTTTCTCAGAAACAAGCTCTCCAAGCCATACTAAGATCATAGTTCCCGTCATCATGGTAGCCACAAACGAAACGAGATGCAGCGGATCCAGATTTCCAATCAAGCCCTGATTTCTCAAAAGCGCATACATACCCAGTGCCTGTAGTATAGCTAGTGGCACTGTTAGAAATCGTGTATATTGATTTATCTGCTGCCTTCCCTGTTCACCATCTTTAGAAAGTGCTTCCAGCTTCGGAAAAACGAGGGTCAAGAGTTGCATAATAATAGAAGCGTTAATATATGGATTTAGCCCCAAACCCATAATAGAAAAATTGGCTAACGTTCCGCCTGAAAATATATCTAAAAGACCTAGGAATTGATTTTCGGCAAAGAGAACTTTGAGACTCGCGATGTCTACGCCTGAGACGGGGATATGAGCGAAAATACGGAATACGAGAAAAATTCCTGCGGTAAAGAGTATTTTTTTTCTTACTTCTTCAGTTTTAAAACTATTTCGGACAAGCTGAATAACTGAATCCATACTAGATTATTGTGTGATACTGCCACCTGCTTTTTCTATCTTCGTTTGTGCACTTTTTGAAACAGCGATCTGCACAGTTAAGGCAACGGTAAGATCACCTGAGCCCAAGATCTTCACTCCTAATTTTTTGGCTTCTTTACCCACAAGCTTTTTCTCGAGCAACAACGCTACTGTAACAACTGTCCCTTTGGCCAAATCATTCAATTTTTCCACATTCAAAACTATTGGACGATCCTTAAATGACTTATTCTTGCCTTTTCCTCTCATGAAGGGCAATCTCTTTATAAGAGCGAGTGCTCCTCCTTCAAACGCTAGTGGAATATCTCCACGAGCTTTTTGACCCTTAGTACCACGACCTGCTGTTTTTACACGACCAGTGCCATGTCCCTGTCCGAGACGACGCTTTTTCGTAGTAGTAGATTTAGGTAAGTTATTCAGTTTCATTTTTCTGTTCCTTTCGCTCTTTTCTATTCATCATTCGAGCATGACGACTTGCGATCATCTTCAATGCTTCGAGAGTCGCGTATACGTTTGATGCTTGATTTTTCGTACCCAACACTTTAGATGAAATATTTTGAATCCCTGCTGCAGAAACGACACTTCTTACTGCTCCTCCTGCGATAACTCCACTTCCAAGTGGGGCTGGTTTCAACATGACATATGCTGCTCCCAATTTCACCCGTACTTCAAACGGAATAGAATCCCGAACGATAGGCACTCGTAACAGATGCTTCTTCGCTATAGCTATTCCTTTTTTAATGGATGATGAAACATCCGGTGCTTTTCCAAGCCCGACACCTACTCGACCTTTTTTATCTCCCACAACAACGAGCACTGAAAACCCTACTTTGTTTCCACCTTTCGTTTTTTTGGAAACACGGTTTACCTGAATAATATCTTCAGTAAATTCACTCTGTGGTCTGTCGAAATTTCTATTATCCATTAGAACGATAACCCTCCTTCACGTGCGCCTTCAGCAACTGCTTTTACTAGTCCGTGATACGCATATGACCCACGATCGAACACTACTTTTTCTATTTTCTGCGCCTTGGCTTTTTCAGCAAGTAATTTTCCCAGTTGCCTTGCTTTATCCATACGAGATCCCTCACTCGTTATAGTTTTTTCCGATACTCCTGCTACTGTTTTTCCGTCCATATCGTTTATAACTTGCGCATATAAGTACTTATTCGAACGCAACACCATAAGTCGCGGTCTGCTCGCCGTACCCATTATTCTATTTTTCTTCACTACTCTATTCATATTATTTAGTTCCTACTGCTTTCGCTGCTTTTCCAGCTTTTCTTCGAATACGTTCTCCTTGGTATGAAATACCCTTTCCTTTGTATGGCTCTGGTGGTCTTATTTTTCTAATTTTATCAGCTACGTCTCCGACTATGCTTTTATCAATTCCAGAAACCGTTATTATGTTTTCTTCTACTTTAAATGTAATACCTTGCGGTGCTTTTACTTTCACTTGATGAGAAAATCCGACTGACAGACTCAGCTCTGTACCTGATGTTTGAGCTCTGTATCCAACTCCTGCAAGTTCAAGTTTTTTCTCAAATCCATCAGAAACGCCCTTTACCATGTTTGCCAAGAGAGCACGAGCCAAGCCCCACAGAGCTGAATTATCTGCACCTGATTTTTGGGAAACAGTTAATTTTCCCTCTTCATTTTTGACGATAATTCCATACGGCAATTGATAAGAAAGAGTTCCTTTGGATCCGGTTACGACAACATTCCCATCTGTATTAACAAATGTAATTCCCTCATTTATAGCAATTGGCATTTTTCCGATTTTAGACATAGATTATAAGCGATCGAACTACCAGATTTCGAAAAGAAGTTCGCCGCCTACTCCTTTCTTTACTGCTTCAACACCAGACATAACTCCAGCACTAGTCGAGAGTATTACCGTATGCAGTCCTTTTCGCTCTTTCTTATGTACATCATGTGATTTTATATATACACGAAGAGATGGCTTGGAAACCACGATAACATTTGTCATAACTGGAATACGATTGTCATATGCAATACTTGCTATAAGCATTTTTCTTCCTTCTACTTCTTCTTCTTTTACTCCGGTCAAAAACCGCTCTTTCGCCAAAACTTTCGCTATGGCCTTATTCATGTTTGAATATGGAAGCTCTACCGTCTTTCGACGGGCTGCTGCTGCATTCTTAATTCGTATTATTAAATCAGAAATAAAATAGTTCATAATGAGTTCTTACCAGCTGGCCTTCAAGACCCCTGGAAGCTCCCCCTTCATCGCAAGCTCTCGGAAACACAATCTACAAAGTCCAAATTGCCTCATATATGCACGCGCACGACCACACAAATTGCAACGATTTCTATCTCGAACTGGATATTTTTGTTTTTTTAGAAATTTTACGATACTTGATACTTTTGCCATATCTACTTAGCTACTCCTTTTTCGAATGGTAATCCAAGCGCTTCAAGCAATGCATGTCCTTCTTTATTATCTCTTGCAGTTGTTACCATCACAATTTCAAGTCCCTGTATTCTATCAACTTTTCCCGGATCAATCTCGGGGAAAACAGTATGCTCAGGAAATCCAAGAGTATAGTTTCCTCGACCATCAAAACTGGTTGCCTTAATTCCGCGAAAGTCTCGAACACGAGGAAGCACGACACTTACTAATTTATTGAAGAATTCATACATACGATCCCCTCGGAGCGTCACAGCCAAACCAATCTTCTCACCTTCGCGAAGCTTAAAGCTCGCGATAGATTTTTTCGCTTTTGTTATTTTAGGTTTTTGTCCTACGATTTGCTCCATCATGCTGGTAGCCTTTTCCATATTTTTTTTATCTGCTATAGCATCACGAACACCCATATTCACCACGATCTTAGACAAACGCGGTACTGCCATAACATTCGTAATACCGAGTTTTTTCTGCAATTCCTTTGCTAGTTTTTCCTGATATTGTTTTTTTAGTATACTCATATCGCTTGTCCACACTTTCTGCACACTCGTACTTTTTCTTTTTTTTCTATACTATACCCAACACGCGTTGGAATCTTGCATTTCGGACATATCAATTGTACGTTTGCTATAGGAAGCGGTTTTGCGATAAGCACAATCTCAGATTTTTGTTTTCCTGCTTGTCCTTTTATGTGACGCTTTGCCACGTTTATATCAGGAATAAGAACTTTATTTTCCGCTCCATACACACGATCTATGGTTCCAGTTTTACCCTTATCTTTTCCTTTTATGATTTTGACGGAATCGCCTTTTTTAAGTTTCATAATAAATACCCCTAAACTACCTCCACAGCCATGCTAGCAATTTTTGCAAATCCCTTATCCTTAATCTCTCTCGCGATTGGACCAAAAATACGAGTTCCTCGTGGATTCTTGTCTTTCGGGTTATCGATCAAAACTGCTGCATTTTCTGAAAAACGAATATACGATCCATCGTCTCGTCGCATTCCTTTTCGGGTTCTGACCACAACCGCTTTTACTATCTCTCCATCTTTTACCTGTCCTGTCGATGATGAGCTTTTTACTACACAGTTGATGACATCTCCGATATAACCAAATCTTCTTTTTGAACCACCAAAGATATGGATTACCTGAAGAACACGAGCCCCCGAATTGTCTGCTGATGCCAGCATGCTTCTATGTTGAATCATATTATTCTTTCTTCTTTATTATCTGTGTTACCTTAAAATGCTTATCTGATCCCATAGGTCTTGTTTCAGAAACCTCAACGGTATCACCAACTACCATCTCATGCTCTCCACTAGCTGCTTTAAATTTCTTACTGTGACGGATTAATTTCTTATACATAGGATGCGGTCGTCTCTCGGTCACTTCCATAACAACTGTTTTATTCATTTTCACTGATAGTACTATGCCCTGTAATGTCTTAGCCATTATTTGGAGTCCTCCTTCAAAGTCAATATTGTCTTAAGTACTGCAATTTCTTTTCTTTTCATAAAAATACTACGAACGTTTTTCAATGCGTTTTGAATTTTTTCCATATTTAAATCAAACAGTACTTTTTCTGCTTCTGTAATCGCTATCTTTAACTCCTCGATAGTCTTCGTATGTAATTCTTTTTTAAGTTTCGTTTTCATAATTATTTTTCTACCATTCTCGTCTTTACCGGCAGTTTATGTGCAGCCAGACGAAGTGCTGCTTGCGCTACTGTCTTACTAACTCCACCCATTTCAAATAACATTCTTCCTGGCAAAACTCGAGCTACATACTCATATACGTCACCCTTACCGCTTCCCATGCGGGTTTCTGCCGGTTTTTTCGTAATAGGTTTGTCAGGAAAAATACGAATCCAAATTCTTCCTCCACGCTGAGTGTAGTGACTTATTGCTCTTCGAGCTGCCTCAATTTGTCTACTAGACACCCATGATGTACCCTCAGATGCAAGACCAAATTCACCGAAAGAAACCTCGGTACCTGAGTGAGCATTTCCTCTCATACGACCTCTAAATTGTTTTCTATATTTTGTTCTCTTTGGTGCTAACATATTATTTTCCTTCTGGACGGTTTATCCACACTTTTACGCCGATATATCCCTTTTTCGTTAATGATGGAACACTTGCAAAAGTAATAAGCGCACGAACAGTGGTCAAAGGCACGGTTCCTTTTTGGATTTTCTCTCGTCTTCCAATTTCTGATCCACCAATACGACCTGCCAATAAGATTCTTACTCCAAGAGCTCCAGAACCCATAACTTTCTCTGCAGTATGAGCTAATATTCTCTTAAATGGCAACCGCTTTGCCAATTGCTCTGCTACGTTTTTCGCTACGAGATATGCATCCAAGTTTGGCTCTTTAATAGCTTCTACTCGAATATCTATCTTTGGCATTGGATCACCCTTTTTCTTCTTCAAGCTTAAGTGTTTTTCTAAA
The DNA here is from genome assembly GCA_943354875.1 of Candidatus Levybacteria bacterium GW2011_GWA1_37_16. GTDB lineage: Bacteria > Patescibacteriota > Microgenomatia > Levybacterales > UBA12049 > CALRDJ01. The sequence goes on from CALRDJ010000014.1 coordinate 20,213, forward strand.
AATTTCTTCAAATCTTCAAGCCCCGTACCTGCACGACCGATAACGAGTCCTGGCCTGGACACAAACACTATCACTCGTATATTGTTTATAGACCGCTCAATTTCTACTCTCGCTATACCCGCTAACTTCAAGCGCTCCATAAGCACTTTTCGAAGTGTGAAATCCTCCAAGACTACCTCTCCATATCGTCTTTCGTCAAACCAACGACTACTCCAGTTATATACATGTCCTAATCTTAAAATATTTGGATTAACTTTTTGTCCCATTATTTATTATCCTCCAATATGATTGTTATATGACTTGTTCGTTTTTTATACGGATGCACTCTTCCTCTGGTGGATGGACGAAATCTTTTGTATACCAATCCTTCATTTATGAGTATTGTCTTAACCACAAGTTTTTCCTCAGTCAATTTTGCATTATGCACTGCATTTGCTACCGCACTCTTCAATGTTTTAATAAGTGGCAATGCTGCTCTCTTCTTCAAAAGCCCAAGCGTTCTCAGCGCTACTGTTGCCGGTTTATTTCTAATCACGTCAGCAACTAACCGCACTTTTCGCGGACTCATAGGCACTGATTTACTAAAAGCTCTTATCTGCATAGGTTATGTCTTTGAAACCTCTCTCGCTACGATGCGTCCATGTGTTCTAAATGTTCGGGTTGGCGAAAACTCACCAAGTCTATGTCCTACCATGCCCTCGACTACGTATACACTAACGTGAGTTTTTCCATTATGTACACCAAATGTATGACCGACAAACTCTGGTGGAATCTGTGATGCTCTTGACCATGTCTTTATCACACTCTTGTCACCGGTCTGTTTTTGTCTTTCTACCTTTTTTTGTAATTTTGGGTCTACAAATGGACCTTTTTTACTACTGCGTGCCATAATTTCTAGTTGTGCTTACCTTTCTTTCTTCTATGAACTATATATTTATCAGAGTATTTATGCTTCTTTCTTGTGTTGCCTACTGCTTTTCGCCCTGCATACGTCTTAGGACTTTTAAGTCCTATACCGCTACGTCCTTCTCCTCCTCCATGAGGGTGAGATCTTGGATTCATAGCGACTCCGCGTACAGACGGTCGGATACCACGGCGGATATTTCGCCCTGCTTTTCCGACTTCTTCGTTCTTCCAGTTTATATTACCTAGCTGACCTACTGTGGCCATACTGCGAGCCTGGACTTTTCGGATTTCTCCTGATGGTAACTTCAGATGAACGTATCCTTCTTCTTTTGCTGCTACACTTGCTGACGTACCAGCACTTCGTGCCATCTTACCACCATGACCAGGAGTAAGCTCGATATTATGAACTACCGTTCCAAGTGGCATAAGATCCAGAGGCAAACTATTGCCTGTTTTTATGTCTGCATCTTTACCCGCGATTATCTTATCGTCTACCTTTAGTCCTTCTGGACATAAGATATATTGCTTTTCTCCGTCTGCATATTGTACCAGAGCCAGGTCACAAGATCTATTAGGATCATATTCTACCGCCACTACGGTTCCTATCACGCCTAATTTATTACGCTTGAAGTCAACAAGACGCACAAACTGCTTGTGTCCACCACCCTGATGCCTTACCACGACATGTCCCTGCGCATCACGACCAGAATTTTTTTTCCTTATAACTTTTAATTTCTTCATGGATTATTTTTTCTCTCCTATGTCAAATAAATTGATTTTTTGTCCTTCTTTTAGTCTCACGGTAGCTTTTTTCCAAGCTCCAATAGTTACTTCTCTCTTTCGCTTCCCGACCTTTTTTCTGCCACCCTTTACTATACTCGTGTGAACCTCAAGCACGTCCACAGAAAAAGTATCATGCACTGACTGACGAATAGCTGGCTTTTCTGCATCCTTTGCTACCTCAAAGGTATATCTACCGTTTTGTGCGTCCTTTATTGATTTTTCTGTGATGATAGGTCTTATAATCGTGTGCATATTATTTCAAAAACGTTTT
>CALRDJ010000015.1 GCA_943354875.1 Candidatus Levybacteria bacterium GW2011_GWA1_37_16
TCGTCTTCATCCAGACCTGGGGTTAATTCTAAAATGTTTATTCCAACTGGATATTTCAAATCAATAGGATTAATAAATACCAAGTCATTTAATCGCTTCTCAGGAATGATTGATATAAGGTCATCTGCTGCATCTCCATGAGGGTCAAGGAATGCCATTCCACGACCTTGTTCAATATCATGCTTTGCCATTGAAAACATCATGGTTGTTTTACCAGATCCAGTTCGGCCAATAATATACATATGAGTTTCGCGTTCTTCTTCGGTTAACCCAATGTCAGTAGTAGTCCCACCATAATTATTTTTGCCAAAGACCACATCATATTTATTTCCTTTTTTTAAAGATAGTGGAGCAGGTAATGTTTTGCTGTGAGATTTAACAAGGTTTTCAGTATTGGTAGAACTAGTGAACGGGAAATGATAAATGCTAGAAATCTCAGAGATTGAAAGGACAGAACCACCAGTAAGCGACGGCATTCTTCTTTTGAATATATAGAATAAATATTCTTTTACTCTATGTATATTTAAAAATCTCTTAACGGTTAACGACTGATATCCTGTAGATGAATACGTCGAAAATGAAGACTTAAATCCTTGTATTCTATCCGACAAATTATCTTGATCTTTAAAAGACATTAAAATTCTTATAGTTGTTTCAAATAGAGGTTGGTTAATCTTTGCATCTATAGAATTAACTACTTCCATTTCAGACAGAGACTTGGTCTTAGGTGCTAGATATGAGTTATAAAAAATCCATTTAAATATCCCAAAGGTTTTTAGGTATTTAATTACATCGCCATTGTTTGAAATAAGTTTAGAAATCTTTTTAGTTCCTTTACTATTTACAGGAGCTACCACCAACTGAAAAGAGACTAATTCCCCAGGTGAAAGTTTAGTCATTTGCCCTGTTAAATAGGCAATCGGATCGTGCATCTCTAATTCATTTTGTCTCTTAAGAGAGAAGGCAAAATGTTTTGAAAGCTTGAACTCCAATATCTTGTAATAGTTTTTATTTAAAACGCTTGTGTCGTCAGGTAGATAATCGTTAACAGCTTTTACTTTTAAGTGAGGCATATATGCAAGTAAATTCTTTTTTAACGTATTAACCTGTTTTGGAGAAGTTCTAACTAAATATCTAATTCCTTGATTTTGAGTAGAAACTATCTCTAAAGAAAACCTTGTTTTATTTCCTAACAGTTTATCTTTGAATGATTGCTGAATACCTAAAGCATGAATAATAGAAAAGAGTTGGTCTGTTGTGTAGGATTTTTTCTCGGTAAATGAAGGTGGCGTTAGTTCAAGAAGCATTGATGGCTCTTTTAAAGATCTACGAATTGTTAAAGCTTTACGTATGATTATCAGTAGAAAAACAAGTAGGACAATAGAGATAATTGGAACTATCAAGTAATGAATAGAAGCGAGAGAACCGCCTTGAGGTTTATACAAACTAGAGACAAGTTGATTTACTAAATATCCAAACTCTAATTTATGTAGGTCAATCATTCATACCCTTTCGGGCAGAACTGCTTTGGATTATAGTTGAAGCTGAACTAAACAGCAAGCAATCGGTACGTCGTTTATTATTGATCATGTTTGAGTCTAACACCCTTAAAGGTATGTGGCTAAATTAGACTCTTTGGTGCCGTTGGAGTCTTAACTATACCTAACGAAGGATATAATTCAGCTTCTTTTTTTGTTGCTGGCTGGAAACTCAATCTAGTTCCTGGAATTAAGCGGAGCTGTTTTAAAAGCTCTCTTGGTCTTACTGTTTCAGGTAATTGTGTAATGAAAAGACCCTCTTTACTAGTTAATCTATCCCAAATCTTACCAAACAGGAAAGGATAAAGTGCTTTGGGAACCATTGTTTCAAGTACACCGTCACCACCTCGACAAGCAATCAAATCAAAAGCATCTATGCTCATTTCTCTTTGTCTCTCATCTATTAACTTCCAAGTATTTTTTGATGTAAGGTCTCCACATAAAACTTCAATATTAAGCTTTAGGTCTAGAGCTCTCCAACTTTCCCTTCTCCCATCTACAAGCGTTACACAAAGTCCGGCATTAAGAGGAGATGGATTCTGTCTATTAGCTGGGAGTTTTAAATCACGAAGGAAGCTTGCGTCTCCTCCCATTAAATCAAGCACATTAGTAGGTAAACCAGCGTTTGCTCTGGCAGCTAAAACTTCACGGAAAGAGCCTAGGTGGAGGGCAGATAATACTCTTGAAAAAGTTGCATCATAATCTTTGACTCTACCGCCATACCAAGTCCAAATATCGTCACGTATTTCAATATCATATTTAACATTGTGTTGTTCTGCTCCTAAAAATACTCCTATTTTCCTTTTTGCATGAAGACCCTGAGTTAATTGTTCTGCTAGTGCAACCATTGTGAGGAAGATTATACACCCAAAAGGATTCAGTGTCAAACTATGGGACTATAAAATAGCAGCCTCGTTTCTTACTATTTTCGTGCTTGACAATAGATATAATTTGGGTATAAACTATCCATAATAGGGATAGTAATATGAATACTGTAAGACGTATAAAAGAAGCTAAAGAGAAAATTCTAAAAGTTAAAAAACCTCAAGTTACAATCTTATCTACAGAAGATAGACTGCACATTTTTGCCAATATAGTCATTGACCGCATCCTAGAAGAACAAACAAAAGGCAATTTGAATAGCTTGATAAAGAATAAGGAGGAATGATTATGGACGGCCAAGTTAAACAGGAAAACGCAGTAGCAGCAATTAGAGTTTCTTCTGTTAAACAAGGATTACAGGGTGACTCCCCTGATGCACAAAAAGAACAGATAGAACGGTTTGCCCTCGCCCACAATATCCATATTAAAAAGTTTTTTGTTTTCATGGAGTCTGCTTCAAAAGAGGAACAGCCGGTTCAAGAAGCAATAGATTACTGTAAAAGTCCAAAAAATGATATTCAACTATTCGTCATAAAGTCTATTGATCGCTTCACTCGTGGAGGATCATACGTTTATGATCACTTAAAAATGCAGCTTACCAGATATGATGTAAAACTAATCGATATTTACGGCATTATTGGCACACAAGAAGTTAATACACTCGAACATTTAGGAGTGGAGTACAACTGGAGTGTTTACAGTCCCACTAAGAAATCGGAGATTTTGGAAGCAGAGCGGGCAAAAGATGAGATGCGAGATATTATGTCACGAATGATCGGAGCTGAAATTAGATATGTCAGGTTAGGATATAGGGTCAGAACTCCACCATTTGGGTATATAAATGAAAAGATTGAAACAGCTCATGGGCGAAGAATGATCCTTACTCCTGATCCAATTGAAGCAAAGTTTGTTTTAAAAATGTATGAATTGAGAATACAGGGATCGCTTAGTGATGAACAAATCGTTGAGGAAATAAATAAACTAGGATTTAAATCTAGAAGAATGCTTAAAAGAGACCCAAAAGACCGAATGCGAATATTGGGAGAAAAGGGAGGAAAAATACTTACGGTCAAACAATTTCATCAATATCTTCAAAATACCATCTACGCAGGGGTTAATAGAGAAAAATGGACAAATGGAGAAGCTATTAAGTGTAAATTTGATGGTTTAGTGACAATCGAAACATTCAATAAAGCTCATAGAGGTAAGATTATTATTTCCGAAGAGAATGGGGAAACAAAGATTTACAAAGATAGACCGACCGAATGGAGATTGAGAAAACAGGTTAAAAATCCTGACTATCCGTATAAGAAATACGTTTTATGCCCTGACTGTAAAAAATCACTGTTGGGAAGTGCTTCAAGGGGAAAATCTGGTAAATACTTTCCAGCCTATCATTGCAGTAGGAACCACAAGAGCTTTAGGGTACCTACAAGAGAATTTGAAGAAACTATTACTAACTTTGTTAAACAACTAAAGATTACAGACGTAAGTATAGAGCTACTTAAGAAAGCCATTTTAGAGGAATGGAATAAAAGAATTGCAACAAATCAAAAAGACTCATCTAGCCTAGAGAATAAGATCTTAGAACTAAAAGCTCAATCAAAGATGATAGCTGAGAAAATTCCTGTCTTAAACTCTCCACTGGCCATTAAACTCCTTGAGGAGCAATTAGAGAGCATTGGAGGACAAATAGCTACCATAATCCAAAGTAGGCAAGAAAAAGACCAAGATGCAATAAGTATGGAGCTAGTATTGGAAGTTGTTGGAAATTTCTTAGAACACCTCGAAAATTTGCTACTTGGAGGCACAGATACACTCAAAAGAGCAGAGTATTTTGGGCTATTATTTGATGAAGTACCTACCTACCAAGAATTGAAGTATGGAACACCTAAATTAGCGCCTTATATCGAGCTAATCAGTGCATTACATGACCCTAATTCTTTCTTGGTGCGCCCGAAGGGAGTCGAACCCCCAACCCTCACGTCCGAAGCGTGATGCTCTATCCATTAAGCTACGGGCGCTAACTAACGTTTGGGACGAAACCTACGGTTTCTTCCCAACGATCTTCCCTAATTGGTTGCGCTAGTCCGCGATATCCTGAAGCTTACGGACATGGCGCGCAACTATTTGTAACTATACTTAGAAAAGATGCTCATAGTATACCTGATTTCGATGCTTTTATAAATGGTAGCTTGGATTTCTGAAAATTTGCTGAATTTTTGTCAAGCCTACACAAAGAATATCTTATAGGGTATAATAACGCCATTATGAAGCGAGAAGGCGAAAGTTCGTTTAATTTAGCTAACATTTCCCAGACCAGATGTACTTTTTTGACGAAAAATCCTTTAGGATTACTGGCCAGGTTTGCTGGAGCGGGGTCGCCAGTAGCTCAAGTTGTTACTAGTCCAGGACTTCGAGTCCTTAACGCAGCAGTACAGGCTATAGAAGATCCTACCAAGGGTGCAAAGGCTATGGAAATTATCAGTAACGGAGTAGTCCGTGCCATAGAGGGATTTGGTTCGCAGCCAACAGAAGTGGTTCGGACTCCAGAGCCAGAAACTGAAAAACAAGAATTCATTACCCCACAATCCTCACTCGACCTGAGGCAAGCAGTGGGATTTTTAGAGCGTGTTACTATCGACGGAAGTAATTCAAATAATATTACAAAGATCGCTGTTTCTATAGCAGAGTCAGATGGTGATGTATTATCCCAATTAACTTCTGTCCAAAAAGCTCGCTTAGGCGGTAGGAATATCAAGCGAATTTATAGAGCTGGTGGGAATTTCGAAGAAGCTCAGCGCATAATGGATAGTAGTCTTTGGCCCACCTTTGGGGATAGGGCAGAACATGCGAAATATCTCGCTAAGAGAGAAAGTCCAGCAGCGGGAAGTCTGCTAGAGAGTTTAAAAGATGAATATGATCGTAGAATACCTGATGCACGTCTTACTCAATCAGAGCTTTTAGATGTCGGTCTTGCGAATTTTTATGCAGGAACAGGTGATCATGGATATTGGCTAAATCAAGCAGATCGTGCATACACTATGAATCAAGATGGTAAACAAGAAAACAGAAAACTACTGGCAAATGCTGCCATAGAATGTGGAGATGTTTCAAGAGCATGGGGATATTTCAATTTCGATACAGCTCCAAAAAAAGATGTCCTTCTGACCAATATTTCAGGGTCCATGGAATTAATCCAGCGATGCGTGAGACAGGCAGGAAGTGATCCAAAAACGATTTACGTGCTCGCAGATAGAGGATCGCAGTTCTTTGGAGAGTTTAGAGAAAAATTCGGAGAGTACAGAGATCCCCATACATATGCCCGATACCATAGAGATGGAGAAGAGATTTTTTTCCAGGTTATGAAAGATTTTTCAATGTCCGGCGGTAGATATAGTCCAAATAACTTTATGCAATCAAGACATCTTGTCGAACATCCAGGAGGACATATTCCTACTATAATTGCAAATAGAATTCACTGGACACGTGTGCTCAGAATGACGGGTCAAGATGGAGACTATCGAAGAACGCATTCTATGTTAAGAGATGTATGGGCATCGACGAATGATAAAACACAACCAAGTTTGGTAGTTTTGGAAGGATATAGAAAAGCGATTGAAATGCAGACTGACGTAGGAGATGTAGCAGAAGCAAGACAGACCTTCGCTTTGTTAGAAACAGAATTAACGCACACCACGACAGATGTTTTACTCGTAAAAGCTGAAGTCATGGCTATGATCGGTGCAGCGCAGAAAAAGTTAAAGCTAGCAGTCGTATAATAATCTTTCTAGATAATGCATTTATTTCCTTTTCAGCGTCTAAACTAGCCTTTGGTTACTTTGTTCATTTTTTGCTATAATATTTTAACTCTAAATAGCATGGGCCGCTAGCTCAACTGGCAGAGCACCTCCCTCTTAAGGAGGTGGTTACAGGTTCGACTCCTGTGCGGCTCACATTGAATCTAAATTTCTGTGTACCATACTTAATATTCATTTTCTGAGGCTAAATGGTTCGAATCTCAAGTGGTTGGAAATTTATTTAATGTATTCAACGACATCTCTACCCAAATCAGTAAAATCACATACTGCCTTTGAGCTAGACTCCTTCATAGAGGATAGTTCTTTTGAATCTCTTTCTCCCTGAATGTAGCTCTGTATTAGATCATTTCTTAATAACTCTTTAATTGAGTGAGCAATACGTCTTTTCATTGAGCCATCCGTAATTAATTTATAACTAGCGTAGTGTTCTGAAAATTCCTCTGTCCATACAGTAGATATAACTCCCCCCTGGGAAGCATAATTACCAATATTATATTCTGGCCAACTTTTGAAGTCTGCTAATACTATTAAAGCTTGAGGGGTCAGCTTCTCTATTTGATTTAAAGCATATATGTGAGTACTAAATAACTTTTGGAAATCAGAATTAGTAATCTTTTTAAGAATTTTTGAGAAGAGTATTACGTATTCTTTGTTTGGAGGATTTATATTAACAATTCGTATGATTTTATTAAATAAAGTATTTCCGACTGGGTCAGAAACGAAAGTTTTTAGTTTTTGAATCTCTCCCTCCATATTATCAATCTCAGAAAAATAAGAAGCCATCAGATAGCTCTTTTTCCTTTCATTAATCTCATTTTCTATTTTCTCCGAAGTTTCGAAAACCTTTACTACTCCACCCAAACCTATACTCTCAAGGATTACTGAAAGAAACGTTCTACCTATTACTTTCTCTTTGACTTCCTGAACTTCTATTTCAGACAAGATAATATTATCAAGTTTATCTTCAATTTTTTGATCGGATTTTATTAAATTTTTACTCATTTTTTGTTATATCCATAAAAAATTCCTTAGATTTTCTCAGCAACTATTAAATATCTTTTATTTGTAAAGGATAATTCCTCACCTCTGTTTACTCTTTCTTGAAGTTTTTTGAGCTCCTCGAGATATTTGTCCACATTAAAACCAGGAACTATAAAAGGAGAGGATTTAAGATAATACACAAGAGCAGCCACGCTGTTAAAAACAGTTTTGCCTTCCCAGTTTCGTTTTTCTAGGATAGTAAATCCAACTTCTTCAAACTTCTTTTCATTTTTTTCTAATGTAGAATCCGGCCACTGTGGATTAACTCCGAATATCCTCATAAGGTCAATATTATTTGTACCATCAACTTGCTGAGTTAAGAATATTCCTCCTTTAGCTACTACTCTGGCTATTTCATGAACGTTTATTCCACTATGTCTATTTAAAACTAAATCAAACTCACACTCTTTAAAAGGTAATTGAGCTGTCTCCTGAGTAAAAAGTACTTTTACTCCAAGGTGTTCTAGTTTTTGTTTAGCTAGAAGAAAGTTAGGATGATATCCTTCTATTGCTACTGCATGAGGAGGAAATGGTTCTAGGGAAGAAAAGATTTCTCCTCCACCAGTTCCCATATCTAATACTGACTTGGATTTAGATAAATATTCTTTAGCAAGAGCTTTATAATCCCACGGTGGTTTTTCCTCAGTCATCTTCCCATGAAGATAAGAAAAATCCCAACCCACAAAAGGTATCTGTTCTTCTCTTTTCCAGTCTTTAATATAATCATCCATATCTGACTGTTTGATTATATCAAAACCGAGATCTTTTAATTTCTTATGGACCCTGAATATACTCTCAAAGAATTGGTGCCACCCCCGGGAGATGTGGTTCACAAATTTAGCTTTCTAGCCTTGGATATTCTTTCTCGTCAAGCTCTTTTTTAGAGTCTAGGTAAATAATAAATCTATCTACTACTTGCCATGCTACCTTCATCAGCTTTATTCGCTCGTTTCCGGTCATTGAAGTAAAGTCGGCATGACGCTGTGCTTGTGCTTTTTCTGTTAGTTCTTGTGTATACTTTGGATAAACGTTCAATGTCTTTTGCATCTTTTCCCAACCAGTATCATTTTTTTTGTTTTTATCTTTGAAATATTGTCTTGTATTTTCAACTGATCTCTTGCAATAGAATGCTGTGTCGTTCTCTTTTCTAACTGCTTCGCCTAAATCATTCAATGCCATTTTTAGTTCAAAATGTTTGTACCCTAATAATAAAACCCTGTTAAAAGTTAAGGAGCGTTCTTTTTCTGCTTTAGTGATTTCAACTACATCAACCCCAAACACTGTATTTTCACCTGACTGAAAATCTCGAGCAGAGGTAATTTCTAGTTCATAACCGTATCCTTTAAAATATCCGTAAGTATCAAGTGAAGTACGGCACAATGATTTAACGATATTTTTATAATCTATAACATCATATTTCTTATCTTCCACTTCAAAATCGACAAATATAACAGAATTTTTTATTTCAATTGTTGCTTTTATGCGAACGGAGATTTCAATATCTTTATTTGTAAGAGTGTGTTGAGAAACAAAAACGCTTGCTCTTTCAGGAATTACTCTTCCCGAGAAAATATATCTTTTCATATATCTTTTAGTTTACTATGAATTCTCACCAAGCTCGCCAGAAAGGGTTTCAAATCACCAGACAGCCGGCGGGCGTTGACGTTTTGTCATATCTCTAGCTGAGTCTTTTTTATTTTTTTAGATTAACATAGGTTTATTCAGTAGCAAAAAGCTTCAAATATTTTTTGTATTCAAAGTTTCTACCATAGGTTATTTTCTTATTTTGCTGTTCTAAAATACCCAATTTTACAAATTCGTTCACTAACGCATTGGCACTAGGTCTGGAAAGGCCAGTCCATTGTTCGACCGTTCTGACGTTAATAATTGGCAATGTATAGAGCTTTCTTAATAATCCCAAGCCTGTTTTTACTCTTTTTCCACCCAAGGAGTTGACCTTTGCCATATCTTCCTCTCTTAGCGCATTAATTTCTTTAGATGTCCTAACCGCTTTTTCTGCTACATCGGCTATTCCTTCCAAGAAAAACTCGATCCATGGCATAACTTCACCTCGATTGTGATATCCGTCCAATAACTCAAAATATGACTCTCTATTTCTCTTGAAGTACTCCGAAAGATAGAGGACTGGTCTTTCTAGTAAACCTTGTTGACACAAATAGAAGGTAATCAAAAGTCTACCACTTCGACCATTACCATCTAAGAAAGGATGGATTGTTTCAAATTGAGCGTGAATAAGAGCAGTTTTGATCAAAACTGCCATTTCCCCAGTTTCATGCATAAACTTCTCTAAATCCCCCAATGTCCGCATAATTTCCGAAGGTGGTGGTGGAATAAAACGAGCTGTAGCAGGTGAACCCCCACCTATCCAGTTTTGCGAGGTTCTAAAATTTCCAGGATCGGCAAAATGATCTGTGCGAGCTTTGGTTAAGAGTACCTTGTGAACATCTTTTATAAGTCTCAAAGAAAGTGGAATTTCTTCTAAATGCTTTAATCCAAAATTCATAGCCTCTATATAGTGTGCAATATCACTCACATCATCTGGCAAATCGACTGTTAGCTCTGTCTCCGCAGCAATAGCATCAGCCATTGTGGCTTTCGTTCCCTCAATCTGACTGGAAAGTGCCGCCTCTTTACGAACATACATGAAAATAAAGAAATCTAAATCTGGGAGAAGTTGAGTCACTCCATCGAGTTTCCCCAGCATAAAAGAGGCTTTTGTATGCATTTTTTCAGCCAAAGGAGACAGGATTATCTCCTCTTCTGGAGGAAACACATCTGGAATAAAAGATTTAAAGCCTTGTGTTTGTTGTACAAAATTACCTAGTTTCATAATGTTAACATCCTGTCACAAGATGTAAAGATAATATCAAATATCTTAACATCTGTCAAGTGGTTGTAAAGCTTATCATCCTGAGGAGATTGTCGAAAGAGGTTAAACATTGGATTCCTCCTCGACTTCAATTATGGCTACTTTTCCGTTATAATACGTAAAGCCGAGGGATTGGAGTTTGTTAGCGGTAGAGATTAAAGAGTCAAAAACTTGTTTCCACCAGTCCCCGTCATGGCTCACAGAAGTGTATGTTATACTGACCTAGATATGTCAGAATTTAATAGAAATCAACCTCCTGATATCTCAGATCTTACAAAAGTCAAACTTCCAAATGGGGAGCTAGTTGGGTTCTCGGAAATGCTAGCTCAAAAGGATTTAGGAAGTACGAGGACTCCCACTGCTTTATTGAGATCAGGAGACGCCATTGCTATGCAATTTGCCCAAAATAGTGGAACACAGGGACTTTCTCTCTTTAGAGTAGAAGAAGCGGAGTGGGTCGATTTAGATATTCTCGGAGATTTCTGTCCACGTTTAAAACTGACAGGAGAATTGCAAGGATCTGACCTCCCTCAAGCTACGCAAGGCAGAAAAGCTGTTTTTGTAGGAACTAGCTTTGCTGGCCCCATAGACCAAAGTGCATTGCAAACTGGTCGTTCTTTTCATTTTTCTGCTACAAGTGGTTCTGAGTTTAGAACACCTCCAATTACAAAATTTATGATCTTTAGAAAAGACGATCATGGTGAAGTCAGAGTAGTAGACCAGAATCAAGTTAGTGCTGAGAGTAGAACAGAAAACGAAACTCACCAAAGAAGACTCTCTCAAATTGATGAATTAATGAAAAGTTTTAGCTTTGGAAAATATAATTTTAAAGACTGTAGTAAAACAATTCCCAATCGCCTCAAGCAATTGACTCATGCTGACAAGCGTTACTTCGCTAGATATTCTGCGAATATGGCTATAGGGAATAGCCTAACAGTTATGGATAAACAAACTCTTTCCTGGATAGAATTCAGATATCTTAATTATAAAAATGAAGATGTTCTTCAAATTGGCTTGGCAGATCTTCCTGACTTAAAAACTTTATCATCTGTGGCAACTCATCAACAGGGCATCAATATGACAGGAGCCGCAATTACCACATTTGTAACATCGCCCAATTTAGGCATAGAGGCTGTTACTTATAAAGTAAGTGAGACCGATTCAACTGAAATCTTTGGAGTTGCTCCTTACGAGGGCTTTATCCCTCGTCCAGTAATACATTTTTTACCTGATGGGCAAGTTAATGCCCCTTTAATATATCCTATAAGTGAAGTGGAAAAAAGGCAGCCTGGTTTTAGATCAAAAGTTCAACAAGGGGCAAGACTTGCTAGACTAGAAGATGGGTCACAAGTAATGACTCTTAATGGGCAGGAAAGAAAACTCAGAGATTCTGATTCAGAGATATCGCAACTTTTACAGTATATGGAACAAGTTAAAAGTGAATCGTATAGGGCAAGATTTGTAACACGAGTTGGACAAGTCCTAGGAAAATTAAAAAAAAATGATTGATTAGTCGAATATAAGGAAATTATAGTTCAAAGAATTGTGGTTCAAGAATTGGTATGTGGCTCACTTTGGCAAGCTCAGTGCAAGCGAAATTAAGGAACTCCTTAGACGTGGTTTGTATACAGGCCTCTTTCATCCCCTCTAGTCTAGCTTCGTAGTCTACATATTATCGTATTTATAGATTGGGAGAACCTTGACACTGTATTTTTCAGATGAGACAATAATTTGCATGAACGAGTTTGTAAAAATAAATAAAGAAAAACTTTTTGGTGGTAGTGCAATTCTTGCAGCATTACTAACATATTTAACCCGTTATTTTATAAATAACGCACGTCAGTGTTGTGATCAGCTTTACGCTGCTGGATGGCCTTTACCCTTTTATGGTGGCAGTGGAGGAGTTATGGGAATTCGTAATGATCATATTACTTATTCTTCATTATTAATTGATCTTTGCTTTTGGTTTGTCGTTTCATTTATGGGTGTTTATTTTGTTTTACGATATATTATAAAATCTAAGAAAAAGAATTAGTACTATGGTTATAGGGAGAAAACTTGCTCTTATTATCTGGCCTTTGACTGGGCTTATTTTTCTGGGTATGGGTGGCTCCATACTGTATATGTTTGGATTTGAAAACCAAACAGTCATCATCTCCACGCTACTTGCTCTTACTCTAGATTTTTTATTTATCAAGTACAAGCTGTCGAGTTGGAAAAAGCCCGATATTAAGCAAATACGAAAAGCGCAAGGAAATATGCAAAAATATGCGAAGTATGGTTGGTTTGGCGTACTAGGGTATTTGATCGCGAAACTTCCATTTCTGGCGCATAACGACACGCTCGGTATCCTCAGTGGTGCGTTTATGGGAATACTATTGCCTGTTATGACAGCTGTGCTTTTCTATGAAGCATTGACCGAAAAAGGAATTTACACGAAAAAGTAATCTGCTTTATATATTTTATGACTGAGAGAGTATTCCCTAAGGCTGTAATGTACCTAAAGAATGATATTCGAAGGATTATCGAATCAGTGGTTACTGGTAATATAGGATTTGATGAGGATCCTACTCGGCAAATCATCACAAAAGGAGATCCTGATAAACGAGACGAATATGAATTAGGAGGGTACTTAGTACCTCACTTATCATGGCTGGGCGGACAATCGGTAGTAGTGTCACGTGATTTAGACAGAGGACTACCTCTATTTACCAGATGTGAGGTGGTTATCGTGCAAATGCCACAGCCTACACCCATACAAGAACCGATCACGATATTCCCAAATTAAGTAGTTATTTTCATAAGTGAAAGGTTGATTTATGTAAGTGTTTTGGTCTACACTGAGTAAGTCATGCCAGCACTGCCAAATCCAGATATTCACATACCCCCAGCCTCTGATATCCGCCGTCCGAAATTTACTCACCCGAGACTAACTCCAGAAAAACCAGGAGTCCCTACGGGAGAGATGACATTTACGAGTGCGAAAGATTTTATCGCTCCTTCAGATAGAGTAGAGGTGTCTATCGCCGGAAAAACGTTTCTTATGGTAAAAGGCTCGCCGATCGGTGCTGATGCGCGTGTAGCATTTTTCCCTGTCTTAAGTCCTACTGAGGAAATACCATCACCTCCTAAGAGATTATCTAGTGAATCAGGAAAAAGAGAAGAATATCTGGGTGCGAAAAAAGGCATAGCTGGTATCGAAGGGTATGTGTTTGATCAAGGATCGAAACGATATATTCCTATCGTGGATTTGAAGTCTTTTCAGGACGGATTCGACCAAATCGTCGAAGAACTCAGGGATCTAGGAGAACTAGATCCCTCTAAATATACGGCTACATTGAGCCACATGAAATTAGAAAAAGAAAAAATGTTATCTGCTAAAAATCAGCAAAAAATACCTTTTATCGTGTTGCCAGAAACGACAAATGAGCGAGTCCTTCGTCCAATCCATGGAATGCTGCGAGATGTTATCGAGAAAGATGTAGAAGCTTTAGATAAGACTCGTGAAAAAGATACGGTAAAAAATAAAGAAACAGAAATAGGAAATCTTCCTCCCATAGGGCAACTCATGGGAAGTATGCTGGAAGCAGGTCGTGATCCATTTAAGATACTTGATCTGCCTGTCTTTTCTTCGGTAGCTGACGTAGATACAGCCTATGGAAAAGCTGAGTCGGGGCTCGCAGCGCTTATGAACAGTAAAAATCCTGATGGCTCCTATGCGTTTCCTCCTGGTGGTGTGAGCATGGAGCTGGTGGACAGAACCCAGCAGATCTTACTCCAGACTCGCTTGGAAGCCCTGGACTTACTGAAGTACACTTCCTTAGAAGATCAGCAGCGGATCGCAGACATGAGCAACCAAAAACAAAGAGCAGACGAGCTACAAACCATACTGATTGCTCGGAAAATTCATGAATTTGAGCTTACAGAGGACTTTAAAGAGGAAGTAAGAAGATTTGAGGGGCCTGTCGTAGATACCGGGTCTTTTGATGTAGTGGGGCAAATGTCCGCCATACTAAAAATTTCTAAAAATCCTTATAAAAGCTTTGGTTTGAAAAACTGGGCAAGTTCGAAGGAGATCGATGAGAAACGAAAAGACGTAGAAAGCCTACTTACTGAAGTTGCTGCTGGAAACCCTGTAGATGCGGCTTCAGTAAAATTAGCTGAAGAATTTCGTGAATACATCGATACGCATGCGAAAATCGCTCGGTTTACTACGGAACGGGTAGATCAACTAGCCAACATTGGAAGTAGATTGAAAAATAGTCCGATTGATGCCCAAGATGGTGCAGTAGAAGATATGTATAAAGCTTTATATCCGAAGGTAGCAAGGATTTCTGAGTATTATGCTCCGCATGTGGCTTAGGTTTCCTCTTCTCCTGACAGCTCCAAAGTATCGAGTCCTTTTATTTGAGGGAGTGTTTGACCCACTATTCCCTTCAGATCGCCGTGCATGCCATAGGTATTATCGATAACTTGACGGAGATTTTTTTCATCTCGAGCCCATTTTGTATTAAAATACCGTTTTTCTTTTTCTGTTTCGAGCTGCATATTCGTAAACGCTTCGACTATCGCCTCCACTCGAAGTCTAAATTCTGTACCAGTAAAATACGAATAGAGAATATCTGCTTTTTCTTTTTTCCCCTCACTCGCTTTTTTCGCCATCGCGACCTGAATAATATTTACCCTGAGTGAATATGCCAGTCCGATGGCAAAATTTCGCTTCGATATCCAAACTCCCTTATAGTATTTAGCAGACTCTATTCCTTCTGGTACAGCTTCTGACACGATTACCGCAAACTCAGCTTTTGTCTCGCGTTGATCACTTTTTAGTTTATCTATCCAGAGCTCGCTCCATGCTTTCGTATTTTTTAGCTCCCACAGTAGTTTTCCGCAGAAGTTACCGTTGCGATCCCAAATCTCTTGTACGATATCCCCTCCTCTGGTTCCTTTGGCTACTTCAAGGATTTTATCATTTGGAAATTCGCGAGTGAGCATGCCTTGTAGTTCTAGTTCAAATGCTTCCCCCTGCGTCTGTTGAGATCCTTGTTGTAATTTTCGCTTCATGTCTTCGAGTTCTCGCAGAGCGCTTTCTAGCTGTTTGTCTTTTTCGGCGATTTTTAAATGCTGTGCTTCTTCTGCTTTTTTTGATGCATCGGTACGAATTTTTTCCTCTTCTTCGGCGAGCTTTTTCTGCATGTCGATTTTCAAGTCTTCTTTTTCTCGTTTCGACTGTCGGTTTTCCTTCAAAAGTTCTTCTATTTGGACAGTAAGTCTCTGGTTTCGCTGGGCTGAGTCTTCGTTATCCTGAGAAAGTCTTTTTAGCTTTAGCGCAAATTCTTCTTCTGCTTTCTTCTCAGACTGTACCTGTGCTTCTTTTTGGACTTTTTCTATTTCCTCTTCGTGCTGCTTACCTAGTTTAGCCAATTCCTCTCCAAGAGCCTGTTTTTTAAAAGCTTGGGTAATTTCCACTACTTTTCCGCAATGAGGACAAAGGATCGTATCCATAGTCTTACTATAATACGCTCGGAGTTACCATGATGCAAGCAGTATTGTTTGACATGTATTTGACCATGTGTTAGCATCAAAACACAGATGAAAACACTCTTGCGAAGCACCGTGGTTAATGCAGTAGCTCTCTCACTAACAGCTCAAATCCTGATGGGGCTTCAGGTGAGTGGCGGATATATCACCATGCTCTATGGAGGCTTAGTTCTTATGATACTCGGGCTTATTCTAAAGCCTGTCCTCTCCCTGGTCGCTCTTCCCCTTAATCTAGTCACGTTCGGATTCGCATCATTTCTGGTGAATATCGTTATTTTGTACGTACTCACCTTAATCATCCCCCAAATAGCCATATCGGAATTTTTATTTAAAGGGTACTCTTTTGGTGGTTTTGTGATTCCGAAATTTTTCTTTAATACGTTTTTTGCGTATGCTATTATCGGCTCAGTATTTTCGGCCATAAGTGCATTTATTTACTGGATATTTGAATGAATACTTCTAAAAAAATAGTATGTCTTGGTGGTGGTATAGGAACGGTAAACCTAATTACTGGTCTTAAGACACTGACTGATTCTCTTACGGTGGTGGCCTCCATGGCTGATGAAGGTGGTTCATCCGGAAGACTTAGGCGCATGTATAATATTCTCCCTCCGGGAGATCTTGTGTCATGCATGTCAGCACTTATTCCAAATACTGATCAGAATTCAAAAAAGCTACTTATGTATCGGTTTCCTGGAGACCGATATGGGAAAGACGAAGACTTAGGAGGTCATAAGTTAGGAAATCTTATGATGGTCGCCATGCGAGACCTTACGGGCAACTTTAATGATGCTGTTGAGATGTTTCGCGAGATGTTTCACATTACTGGTACTATTTTACCGGCTACGGAAGAAAGCGTATCTATTTCTGCAGAAACGATTGAGGGGAAAATAATTCATGGAGAAGAAACGATAGATCTTGGTAGATATCAGGGAAAACGGATTCTAGAAAAAGTTTTTCTTCATCCAGAGAATCCGCATGTTAGTGAAAAGGTGCTGACTTCCTTATCAGAAGCAAATACGATTATCGCAGGACCCGGAGATCTGTATACAACTCTTTTACCAGTTATGATAACACCTTTGATAACAGAGGCATTTAAAAAAAGTTCAGCTCAGAAAGTTTTTATTGTAAATGTAGCAAATAAGCCATTTGAAACGAAAGACTACTCAGTGTCGCACTACATACACGCAGTCATAAAGCATTTAGGTGAATTTCCGTTCGATACTGTAGTGGTAAATAATAATTACGAAATAGAGATACCGAAAAAATATAAATACACCTATGTTCATGTAGATACAGCAGAGATTGAAAAGCTTGGATGTACTGCCAAAATTGTCGAAGCGGATTTGGTAGACGATCACTTTCCGTTGTATCATAATTCTGAGAAACTTGCGAGAACGATCGAACAAATCGTATAATTATGCAAATGATTTTAGTCATAGTACAAATTATCGTAGCGATATTGCTGTGTGGAGCTATTTTGCTTCAGTCACAGGGAAATGGCCTGTCAGGAGCCTTTGGAGGAGGTTCACAGGTATATAGAAGCAAACGAAGTATAGAGCGCTTATTGGTGTGGGCTACAGTAGTTCTTTCAGCTCTTTTCGTGGTGTTGTCTATCATACTTCTGATTCCTCATAAGTAGTAATACGATATGGTATTTAGACGTAGACTTTTTTGGTGGTTACTCAGAGCATATGTAAAGCAGTGGGGAAAGCGAATTTTCTTTTTCTTTCTGTTTGGCTTGTTGATATTTTTCGCTCTGATTCGCTCAGCAGGAACCATTGTTTCTAAAATTCCACTGGGTTATAGAGAATCTATAGGAGTAATTGGCGACTATACACTAGAAAATCTTCCTGATCCTATCCTCTATAAGATTTCAAATGGATTGACTACATTAGATAAAAACGGCATACCAAAACCTCTTGTGGCCACGAAATGGGAAATAAAAAATGATGGAAAAACATACATATTCTACTTACGACCTGATTTGTTTTTCTCAGATAACACCAATCTTACCTCTCATCATATAAACTATAATTTTTCAGATGCTACGGTAGAAAGGCCGAATAATTATACTATTCAGTTTAATCTAAAAGGAGAGTACAGCCCATTTTTAGTAACTGTTTCTCGTCCTATTTTTAAAGATGGGTATATAGGACTGGGGGAATATCGCATTCGAGATATTAGCTTAAATGGTGAATTTGTAAAATCGCTCATTTTAGTTTCTCAAAGTCCCCCATTTCATACTATTTCATATAATTTCTATCCGAGTGAAGCAGCGCTAAAAATCGCATTTTTACTGGGTGAAGTATCAGAAATTCAGGGTCTTACTACGACGAAACACGAATCACTCCACTTGGATTCATTTCGAAATGTGGAAGTTAAAAAGATTACTGATTCTAGTCGATTAGTTACACTTTTTTTTAATATAAGTGATCCGGTAGCATCTGATGAAAAAGTCCGCTCTGCACTGTCTTACGCCATTCCCGATGACTTCTCAGCAGGACAAAGAAATTATCTTCCATACCCTCCTACGTTATGGGCCACCACGAATTCTATAGCTGAAAAGCGTGTAGATATAGAACATGCGAAAGTGTTGCTAAAATCTTCACCATCCGCAAGTAGTGGGGCTACGTTAAAACTTTCTATAAAAACACTGAATAAATATAAAGAGACTGCTGAAATACTGGCAAGAGGGTGGGAGCAGTTAAATGTGAAAGCTGCCATAGAGGTCGTAGACACAGTACCGGTGGACTATCAGTTGTTCTTAGGAGACTTTGTAATGCCGAAAGACCCTGATCAATATCAGCTGTGGCATATAGGACAGGAAGACAATATCACACATTATCGCAATCTCCGTATAGATAAATTACTCGAGGATGGTCGTAAAATCACCGATATAGAAGCGCGAAAGAAAATTTATTCTGATTTCCAAAAATATTTACTCGCCGATTCTCCTGCTATTTTTCTCTATTTCCCTACAGTATACAACCTTATAAGAAAATAATGGTTATATGAGTGAGAATACCAATAATATATCTCGTAGGTCTGCTGTTAAGCTAGGTGTAGTAACTGGCTTAGTAGGACTGGGTGCGAAAGAATTAATAAACGGTAAGGACGGGATTGAGACACCAACGGGAGTATTTATTCCTCTTTATGAGAATCATTTTCAGGGACTAACCGCAATACCAAATAATTTAGATGGATTTTTTAAAGAATATCCGATGTATAAAGAAATTCATTCTCAGAATGCTCAACAAATATTGACATCTAAATCAGATGTGAACAAGCCACCATTTGTAGTCTCTATAGATTCATTTTCTCCAAGTGTCCTAAGTCAAATTGCTAAGCAAGGAACAAAGATTATTTTGGGTGACACAGACGTGCCGTTCACTAACATAACTGACTTATCTCCAGTTGCTCAGGTACTTCTTGGAGGTATAGGCGTGGGGCTTTTAGCAAATACTCCATCAGAAAAGAAATATGGAAGAAGAAATGTAATGCGTAAGGTTGCCGCTGGAGCTATTGTTTGGGGGTCTGATACCATATCCACCTTAATAACCGGAGTGGCAACATTTACTCTAGATCAAGAGAATGCATTGAGAAGAATTATAATTCGTACAAACGGAATAATGACTCATGGTCATCCAGAACATGCCATAGTTTTCTTTAGGAATTTAGTGTCAGCAGACAAGATGCTACTAGCGTCAAATCTTGTTAAGGCTGGAGATGGGAAAAAGCCAAGAATTGCATTTAATTTCGGTGCTGGACATAGTGGTATTGAGGATTTTTTGCAAGCAGGACCAGAAATTATTAGAACGCTTATCACTACCTTCCCAAAAGAGTATCTACAGGCAACTATCGATTTAAATGGATCTCTGGATGATCTTTGTTCTATTCGAATAATTACACTCCCCAAAGACTTTAAGCCAGGAGCCATGGAGCAAAATAAAGGGATTATTGATGAGAAAAAATATGACTTAGACCTTAAAAGTAAAATAGTGGAAAAACTTAATTTTTAAAGAGCGCTGTGGGTTGAAAAATTCGGTAAACATGCACATATTATGTGTATTTTTATTTACGTTAAAAATGTTTTAGTTCGTAATTTTCGATGATAGGTTATAGCAAATCGATGGGCTTCATCGCGAATTCGCTGCATAAGTAGGAGCGCTCCTGAGTTCTTCGGAAGTTTTATTTCTTTAAAATCTGTCGTGATAATGGTTTCTTCTCTCTTTGCCAGTCCGACGAGAGGAATTTTTATGCCCTTTGCGTCCAAAACTTCTCTCGCCGATGATATCTGTCCCTTTCCCCCATCGACTACGATTAAATCTGGATAATTCCACTCAGGATGATTAAACCGCCTATCTAAAACCTCCTGCATAGATGCGAAGTCATCAGGCGTTGCTGGTCTTTGAATTTTAAACTTTCTGTATAACGATGTATCTTTCTCTCCGTCTATAAATACCACCATAGATGCTGTGGCATTACTTCCCTGAAAATTGGAGATATCATAACACTCAATTCTGGATAAATGGTTTGTCTTCATGCCTACATTTGAAAGTTCTTGTTGTAAGTTTTTTAGCTCTTCTTCCCGAATATCACTGCGGAGGTTAGGATTTATTTCGTATTCAAATGGCTTATGTACAGATGTAGTTACATAGAGTAACGAGTCAATTTGTTTTTGGAGTGAGCTCGCATCTTCATACTGTTGTTCTCGGCTTGCTGTATCTCGCTCCTTTGCTAGTTCTTTCAGTACCGTATCTTTCCCCCCTTCCAAGATTTGGATAATATGTTTTATGTCTCGTCGATAGGTTCTTTTTTCCTCTGGCGTAGACAGCATGGGCGGACAAGGACACAGTCCGAGGTGATTATAGAGACACAGTCGTTTCGCATGTCTGAGTGTTGCCTGAAAAGGAAATATCCGGCGAAGAGTTTTGAGCACCGTGTGCATGGCCGTAGCATTTGGATATGGACCGAAATATAAAGACTCTGGATCATCCATTTTCCGCGCAGTTACTACTGCAGGATATTCATTTCCGGCTGTTATGCGGATGAGTGGATATGCTTTTCCATCTATCAGACGTACATTATATTTCGGTAAGAGCTTTTTAATATATGCTGCTTCCA
>CALRDJ010000016.1 GCA_943354875.1 Candidatus Levybacteria bacterium GW2011_GWA1_37_16
CAGTGTCCATATCGTAGCGAGTCCGAGAAGGGGTGCCAGGCTGATTCGATAATGTCCAAATAATCCCTGTGCGCCAGGCAAATCACTGGCCAAAACAAAAAATTTAAAAAAATGACTAAGCACTGGGAGTAGGGTCAAAGGCGATAGGATTGGGAGAAATCCCCACGATGCGAATGAATAAAAAATTGTTATACGTTTTTCATGGGTATCTATCAGGCTCAGTGGATTGGTATTAGAAAGTATTCCCTTTTGGTTTGCATATAAATATGGAACCTGCATGATATATGGGAAAAATATATAGAAAGCAAATAAAATATAGAGAGTAGAAATAATTAAATATATTACTAATATTTTTTCTCGTCTATGCCAAAAATAAACAAGTGATATGAAAAAAAGTGCAGTGCCGGTAGATTCTTTAGCAGTTAATGCGAGGAGAAAAAATAATATACACAGTTTATGTTGACGTGTGTCAAGAAAGTAGATAAACCACATGATAAATGATGCAGCGAATACACTACTGTGCACGTCTGTCCATAGAGCGAATTGTATGCCATAAAACATAAGATAGGCAATTAGTATGCTAGTGCTGCTGAGGATTGAAAGTTTATATTTTTTTCCGAGAAGATATATGGCGATCCCTGAGGAGCATACGAATAAGTTTTGCAACAGGATCAGCATGATTGGTGATGACCAGATCCAGTAAGCAGGAGAAATTATCGCATATACTACTTCTATATGTTCTGCCAATTTTGTTTTGCCTGGAAACGGATCAATGGTGGTAGATGGGAGATGAAATTGGCTATACTTCCATACCGCTTGGTCATTAATTCCGAGGTCATAGCCAAATGATTGGTAGTGATTATGTCGGACGATAGCGAGCATGCTGTAAGCGATAAAAAATGCCAAGCAAAGAAAATACGGTAGTACCCGTATGAGTAGGCGATAGTATTGCATATCTTCATAGTACTACAAACATCAGACCTTATACCTGTTGTCTCTTTATAGGAAAGTTTTATATAATACTCATATGGAGAAAAATCATATCACGCGGTACATATTACAAAACCATTTTCTTATGGCCATTTTTGTTTTGGGAGTTATATGGTTCTTGCTGACCATCCAAAATATTTTAGTAGCACTTTTTCTCGCATATATTTTCATGGCTGCTCTCTCTCCTCTCGTGGAGCAATTACAGAGGTGGAAATTCCCAAAAATTTTAGCAGTTTCCGTAGCATTTGTTAGTACTTTTTCTCTCGTTCTTCTGATTATTTTCCCCTTGGTGCCATTCTTTATCTCCCAGATACAGTCATTATATATAGGATTTCCCGTATATCTCGATACTGTCGTAAAGCTTATAGGGTTTAATATTTCAGCGAGTCAGCTCGATTCTATCGCGAAAGCTGAGATCGGTTCGATAGGTCAAAACGCGATTCTCGTAACTGGCAAAGTTTTTAATGGGTTATTTTCTGTATTGACGGTGATGGTGGTAAGTTTCTATCTTATGTTAGATCACCAGCGAGTAAAAAAAAGTATCACTGGTATATTTCCTGAAAAATCCCAAGCTCGCGCGTACGAAACGCTTTTAAAAATAGAATATAAGCTGGGTGCATGGTTCCGAGGACAAATAGTCCTTTGTGTTTTCATAGGATTTTTCACCTGGATAATATTAACCCTTCTAGGCGTTCCGTTTGCGCTTCCTTTGGCTCTTATCGCAGGACTCCTGGAAGTTATTCCTACACTCGGTCCTATAATCTCTGCGATTCCGGCGGTTATCGTATCCATAGCAGTTGCTCCGCATCTCACTATTTTTGTGATTCTCGCATACATACTTATCCAGGCAGTAGAAAATAATTTCTTAGTTCCCAAAATTATGCAAAAAGCAGTGGGACTGAATCCGATCGTGGTTATCATAGGTATTATCGTGGGTGGCGAACTTATGGGACTCATAGGCGCACTTCTTTCCATCCCTTTTATTTCTATGCTCGTTATTATATATTCCGCTTTTCAAGAAGACGCCAGCTAATCCAGATAGGATTATATGGTTCTCTAGGTACGGTGACGCGAAGTTTACTTCTATTTATTTGCCTTTTCCTATGAAGCCTAAAAGAGGTGAACCTGCTCCGATCAGAAAACCGAGCTGATACCAGCCAGTATCTCTGGCTACGTCATAGACTGGATACTCAGTGAAAAAGCCAAATACATGTACTAGCAACAGTGGCCACGCTGTTATCCCGTTCAGAAGTCCATATAAAATATTTTCTAGCATATTATCTAATTAATTGTATAGTATAAACAGATATTATTTCAATCTTTCTAGCACGCCACGACGCTTGACGATGTTCTTGTAATCCCACTCCTCTTATTTCTACATAAAAAACTTTTACATTCATTTTATCCCTTTATTTTTTAATTTCAAATATAGTACCTTCAGTAGAAAATTCGTCATTTCCACTATCTTGTCCTCTGACCTCATTAGTATTTCCATTAGATTTAACTAATCTCCAATGGAGGCCCCCCTTATGAGGGTACGAAAGGATAGCACCATTATTTTTTAGTCTATCTAAATGTAATCTTATTGTTTTTGCTTCTAAATTAATATCATGTTCTCTAGCTAGTACTTCTCTTCAGAAATAAAAAAGCCCGCAACAAGTGCGGGTATTTTTATTTTGGGGTCCTCAACGTTAATACCATCGAACCAGAAAGCGTAACTTTTGAAGCTATTCTACTCTGGATTTTTAAATTAATGGATGCTTATGGCTATAAGCTAATCAATCCAGAAGCTTTCGATTACTGAAGGTTTGTATCTATTTATATACTTTGTGAGTTCCGCTATGGCCGCCAATATCCAAAAGAAGAATGATTAATCTATTTTCACTGTCATAGTCCCAAATAATACGAATATCTCCGGTTACTGATGAACTCCACCGTTGTACATGTGCTGATGTATTTACTTTATGAGAGTGTAAAGAAGGATGTATAGGATTGAGTGCAAGTTTTTGTAGGGTAGTTTTAAGTCGTTTATTTAATACTTTGTTGTTACTTACCAATTTTTCTCGGTGAGAGTTAAAAGTTACCGTAAAATTGAGTAAAAACATAGGCTACTCTTTAATGCCAAGTATTGCATTTAATGCTTTTTCATCAGAAGGATCCACCGTAGTATATCGCCCCTCTTCAATATCTTTGAGACTTAGACCAATTCTTTTCTCTGTTTCGGCATCAACCATCGGTAAGTTTTTATTGCTTTCCTCAACATCTTTAATGAGTGTGTGCCTGACATATTCAGCAAAGGGAATACCTAAGCTATCAGCTCTGACCACGGCACTGTTATATAGTTTTGCTGAAAATGTTACTAATTTCTGTACTCTATCTTGTGTTGTTTGCATATATTCTTTCTTGATATATGTCTAATTATATATCTGCTATATATTTTACTATAGTTTTGCAAATTGTCAACTATCAAAATATTTTTCTTTGGTTCAATTCCCGTTAACGTCTGAAAAATCTGAGGCTAATTTATTTCGCTTAATTATTCCTATATTACCAACAGTTTAGCGCGGAATATCAAGCTATTCGTAATGTACAGACTGAACAAAATGCGTTGGGGGTCCTCAACGTTAATACCATCGAACCAGAAAGTGTAACTTTTGAAGCTATTCTACTCTGGATATTCAAATTAATGGATGCTTATGGCTGTAAACCTAGCAATCCCGATATTGTATAATACGTTTGAACCAATATGAATGATAAAACAAAAGTAGAAATATTGCCAGAAGATAAGATACAACTGACTCAAGACCAGAAAAATCTGATCGAGCTCGCTTTTGACAAACAAGTTCCACCGGAAGATGCAAGATTTATAGAAAAAGTACAAATTGAGACTAAAAATGGTGGAAATCCATTTACCAAGCTGAGTGAGTATTTTACTGCAAAGTATGGGATGGACTTTGGAATGATTTTTCTTTCTGCAATTATGGGAGGGAAAGAGAAATATAAAGAGACAGTTGGTTCTATTGAGAGGTTAAAAGCTTTGGATAGAATTGAGAAGAGTAAACAGAATTAAGAGGGAAAGATATCGGAAACTTCAACTCCTAGTGCTTTAGCAATTTTAGTCGCCTTTTCTATAGAAGTATTAATTGTTCCGCGTTCTATTTTTGCATAGTAATTAGCAGAAATTCCAGCCTTTTTGGCAACTCCCTCTTGGGTAAGCTCTTTTTTCTCTCTTATTTCCTTTATTTTATTCTTTTTACTAGCCATATAAGGACAGTATAGCATTTCAAAGAAATTAAGTAAACTATGGCTAAATGAGACAAATGAGACAGTATAAAAAAGACCGCCTCAATTTCTAACTGATATAGTTATATATGTATATTTACTAAACGTTTAACGTCACAATTTTGATAGAATAGGTATATGAACAAAAAACTCTGGTATATCCAGCAACTTGATTTGTTTAAGGGGCTTGCCAAAGAGAAATTGCAAAAAATCGAGTCTCTTTTTGCAATGAAAGAATACTGCAAAAAAGAAGTAATTTTTGAGCCAGGTGATAAAGATAAAGTTTTTATTGTCAAAACAGGTCAGGTTGAACTCTATCAAATCACACCTTCTGGAAAAAAGGTTATTATTGAACGTCTACTTCCCGGGAGTTTTTTTGGAGACTTGGGTACAGAAGGTGATTCAGAATTATTCGTCGAAGCAACTACTGACTCTTATGTGTGTTCACTCAATAAAGATAAGTTTTTTTCAATGGTTAGTCAGTATCCTGAACTTTCAGAAAAATTAATGAAGCAATTATTCAATCGTTTAACACAAGTTGAAAAGAGAATGTCTTCTGTTGCCTCAGATAGCGCATTTCAGAGAATTATCAAATTACTTTTAAATCTAGGAAAAAAGAAAGCACATGATTCTATGGAGGTGTCGGAGAAATTTACCCATGAGGAGCTTTCTCAAATGCTAGGTATCTCACGCCAAACCGTAACTACACTTATTAACCAACTTGAGAAAAAAGGGCTTATTACACGATCTGGAAAATCAATTCAATTTGACCCTACGAAACTCAGACAGTTTTCAACTTCTTAATTTGTCCTACAGCTGACAGAATTTCCTTTAAATTCTTCATATCATCATTGTATGAAAGGTATTACAGTTTGTTGTGATGGCGAGACATCATTAGAAAAAACACTCTCTCAGTTAAAATCCAAGAAAATAAAATCATCGAAAAAAATCTCTGTTATTTCATTGATCTCTAAATTGTTTACAACCAGACAAGAATTAAAATTGTCAAACGAAAGAGGGTGAATGTATGAAAACATCTTATATAGTAATTGGGGTTGTACTACTGGTAGTAGTTGGCGGAGGGTTTATGTTACTCAATAATAACTCCAACTCTTCCACAACTGAAAATCAGGTAGCAACACAACCAAATACAATTCAAAATGAAACTGATGACTCACAGCCTGCTGTGCAAGCGGATAACTCATCGCTTTCTCAAAGATACGTTGATTATTCTGAGGCAAATCTTGCAAAAGCAACGGAAAATGATGGCAAAGCAGTGCTATTTTTTGCAGCACTCGCCTGGTGCCCATCATGTCAGGCAGCGGATAAAGATATACGGGCAAACTTTGACAAAGTCCCATCAGATGTCGCAATTTTACGAGTGGATTATGACACCGCAAAGGACCTAAAACAGAAATATGCAATAACCATGCAGGATACATTTGTCCAAGTAGATGGAAATGGCGAAGAAGTAACCCGATGGAACAGTGGTGGCCAGGGAGTGCAAGCACTCCTTGCCAACGCAAAATAACTAGAACGCTTAGGAGCAAAGAGTAGACTTGGCTCCTAAGCGTCTGGAATTTAGATTAAAACAATGAAGTATATAGGAACAATCTTTCTAGCAATTGTTATTTTAGTTGGTGCATTCTATTTGAGAGATACATTAAACGCTCCTCAGGAATTAGCCAATGCATCAAGCGATAACTCGCTAATTCTTTATGATCGTGCAAATTATCTTGGTTATTCTGAACAGAATTCAGCTCAAGCAAAAAAGCACGGCAATACGCTGTTATTTTTTGCTGCAACCATGTGGTGTTCTAACTGCCGAGCAATCGAAGAGGAAATCATAAAAAGAAATAGTGAAATACCGCAAGATCTTACTATTCTCAAAGTTGATTACGATCGAGATAGCGCTATGAAAATAAAATATGGTGTAACTTTGCAGACAACACTTATTCTCTTAGACAAAGAAGGAAAAGAAATTAAACGATGGATCGGAACTGATTTTGATGACCTAATAGCAAATATTAAATAATATGTTTTTACTTATACCAATTGCATTTTTATCTGGTGTACTTACTGTCTTTTCTCCCTGTGTACTACCGATACTGCCAATAATACTGGCAAGTGGTATTGATGGCAAAATATGGAGAATCAGAGGGTTGATTGTGGGACTGGTTGTAAGCTTTACTATTGCTTCCTTACTTCTTGCAACAGTTGTTAGGGCGTTTGGTATTCCAGTTGATTATATTCGTAACTTTGCTGTAATTCTGCTTGTTATATTCGGTTTAAGCATGCTCTTCCCCGTTCTTTGGGAAAAAGTTCAAGTTTTTATTGAACGATACTGGAGAGTGCAACCGCTTCAGAATCAAAGTAATGGATTTGGCGGAGGATTTGTAACAGGGGTGAGTCTTGGAATTGTCTGGACCCCATGCATTGGCCCGGTCGTCGCAGCAGTTGCAACACTCGCTGCTGTGAATTCATTTTCTATTATGACTGTTTTTATTGCCTTTGCCTATGCTTTAGGAACCGGAATTCCACTGTATTTCATCGCTAAAGGTGGGAGCAAAGCTTCCGCAAAACTTGGGATAGTAAAACGAAACAATGTGCAGATTAGGCAGATTTTTGGTGTGATCATTTTGGCAACAGCACTCTTTATTTTCACTGGGCTTGACCGAGCTCTTCAGGCCTGGACACTCAATCACCTTCCTTCTTCCTGGACTCAGCTTACATCAACCTTTGAGAGCCAATTAAATGTTGATGAATCTTTGAAAAAACTCAAAAGTGATGAATCGGTTGAAAAAGCAGAACTCGGGACAACTGTTATAAAAGATGTGCCTTTGCAGTCCGATTTCACTGGTGCAAAAATGAAACCCGAAGACCTATCACAAGGCTGTCACGGAAAAGATTGTATTCCAGCAATTTCAGATCCTATGTTTGATAAAGTGAGCGAGGTGACATGGTTAGCTGATACAGATGTTGTCCTAACAATCTCGTATAAAGGAGTAGACCGGGCATATCCGCAAAGAATCATGAATTGGCATGAGATCATCAACGATACTATTTCGAGTGATCCAATTGCCATTACCTTCTGCCCGCTATGCGGATCGGCTGTGGCATTTGAGCGAAAAGTAGATGGTGTCATAACTGAACTTGGTGTGTCAGGCAAACTTCATAATAGCGATCTTGTCATGTATGACAGATATGAAGGGAATTTATGGCAACAAATAACAGGTGAGGCTCTAGTTGGACCTGCCGCAAGACGGAATGAAAAGCTAAAACCAATACTACTTGGTACAACAACCTGGGGGGAGTGGAAAACTGATCACCCAAATGGGGAGGTTCTTTCAAGAGATACAGGACATAATAGAAATTACGATCAATATCCATACGGAACATACGAAGAAAATGATGAACTCTACTTTGGTGTCAAGAATCTCAACCAAAAACTTCAAATAAAAACTGTCGTCTATGGAATTGAAATAGGAGAAGATGCAAAAGCATATCCAGAAAGTATTATCAACAGTAGGCAAACCATTGAAGACAAGATAGGTACGACACCCATAATGATTGAGAAAACCTCATCAGGTGAAGTGAAAGTGACAAACACGCGAACCGGTGAGGAGATCGTTCCTCTGCGATTATTCTGGTTTGCCTGGGCTGCCTTTCATCCCAACACGCTGCTGTATGAACAATAATTATGTCGTCTACCTGACGGATATAAACATCGTATTTATATAAACTTTATTTATGAAGAAACTAATTGAGCTTTGGAAAACAAATTGTGAGCATTGCGAGGCAGTAAAATCAGTTGTCGAAGAACTGGAAAAAGAAGGGTTTGCTTTTGATAAGCACAATATCGAAGAGCAAGATGGAGAGGCTCTTTGGCATGAGTATGCTAAAGAAGTTGACGATAATAGTAAGAAAATGGGTTACGAACTTGGGTATATCTATACACCCACCTTTATTAATCCTGTTACCAGAGTTGTTCTTTCCTTCGGTGATCGAGAACCTACAAAAGCCGAATTAATACAACTAGCGGAAGGAGGAGAACAAAAATGATGGGACACGGAAAACATG
The DNA here is from genome assembly GCA_943354875.1 of Candidatus Levybacteria bacterium GW2011_GWA1_37_16. Taxonomy (GTDB): domain Bacteria; phylum Patescibacteriota; class Microgenomatia; order Levybacterales; family UBA12049; genus CALRDJ01. Next base: position 8,353 of record CALRDJ010000016.1, read on the forward strand.
ATAATTGCATGATGTGCAAAATGGGAAAAGCAATTGGGATGATCGAAAAATGTACGGACAAAAATTGTTCAGATCCAATTCATAAAAAAGAAAAGCAAGTTGAGGAAGAGCAAAAAAAGCAACAATAGAGTTATTTAAGATAATGTATTTATTATGAAAATAAAGTTTTATGGAGCAACATGGTGTGCGGATTGCCGGAGATCAAAACAATTTCTGGATGATAACAAAGTTGCTTATGAATATATTAATTTGGATGAAAATCCAGATGCTGCTGAAGAAGTAGTGAGAATAAATAATGGATTTCAATCAATACCGACAATTGTATTTCCTGATGGAAAAATTTTGGTCGAGCCTTCAAATGAGCAGTTACAAAAAGTAATTGATGCAAATAAGGATTTAATTGTTGTACCTAAGACATAAAGTAGTTATATTAAAGAGGGAGCTGAATATAATGGATACTAATACGTTAAAATGCCCAATATGTGGAGCACAGTTTAATTCTCAGGAAGAATTAGATTCACACGCAAAGCAAATGCACAGTAAAACAGAAGAGCATCAGGAGGAGCACTCCATAATGTGTTCCAAGTGTGGACTAAAAGTAAATGTAGAGGATCAGTTAGAAAAACACAAAAGCTAAATCATGAATGACCCCAAATACCAAATGTGAGGGGTATGGATGAACAGGCTCATGATGAGCATAAAATGTAGGGTTGGTATAAAGCTCCGAGCCTGGAAATCTTCAGGCTTGGAATCAAATTAAGAAGATCAGGGAGTAAATATGAAAAAATATGATGTTTTAGTCATAGGTAGCGGAGCTGGTCTTGAAGTGGCTTCATGGGCAGCTGGAAGAGGATTATCAGTCGCGATTGTTGAAGAAGGACCTCTCGGAGGAACTTGCCTCAATCGTGGCTGTATTCCCTCTAAGATGCTTATTCATAGCGCTGATGTTGCTGAAACAATTCGCGACAGTGCAAAATTTGGAATTAAAAGTTCTATTGAAGACATTGATTTTGCTTCAATTATAAAGAGAGTTTCGAAAATTGTTGACACCGACTCAAGTGGCATTGAGCAATCGATTAAAAGTGGTGACAATCCAACACTGTATAAAGTGAGAGGAAAATTTATTGGACCAAAACAGCTTCAGGTTGGAGAAGAGCAAATAGAGGCAGAAAAAGTATTTATTGTCGGAGGGACAAGACCTTCTTTTCCACCTATTCCAGGCTTGAAAGATACGCCATTTCTAGACAGCACAAAGGCTTTGAGGTTAGAAAAGCAGCCAGAGCATTTAGTAGTTATAGGTGGTGGATATATCGCAGCAGAACTTGCTCATTTTTACGGATCGTTAGGTACAAAAGTTACCCTACTCGTACGAGGAAAACTCATGCTAAGTAATGAGGATGAAGAAATAGCAAAATGGTTCACCGACGAATTTTCTAAAAAGCATGAGATTCTTTTTGATACCGAAGCCGAATCAGTTTCGTATCAAGATAATACATATTCGATAAAACTAAAAGACAGTGATAAAACACTTGAACCCGACCAATTACTCGTTGCCACTGGACGAGTTTCAAATAGCGATATTCTAGATGTTAAAACAGCAGGAGTTGAAACCGATGACCATGGGTATATTAAAGTCGATGAATATCTTAAAACTAATGTTTCCGGTATATACGCGTTTGGTGATATCGTAGGAATTCTTCCATTCAGACATACAGCTAATGAACAAGTTGGATATGCTATAAGGAATGCATTTACTGAGCACAGAAAATCCGTTGATTACTTTGCAATAGGACATGCCGTATTTTCTTCACCTCAGATTGGTGGCGTTGGTAAAACCGAACAGGAGCTCAAAAAAGAAGACATTCCCTATAAAGTAGGGCGTGCAGAATTAAAAGATACGGGTATGGGAGGGGCTTTGCAGGCAAATGGACTTGCGAAAGTTTTAACCGATGAAACAGGCCAGAAAATTCTAGGGGTTCATATTGTTGGCCCTGAGGCTTCTGTATTAATTCATGAAGCAATTGTAGCGATGAAAGCAAAAGGAACTGTGGATGCTATTACAAATTCTGTTTACATTCATCCGGCATTGCCCGAATGGTTACAGAGAGCCTTTTTTGCAATTGAATAGACTATGCACGACGAACCTAAATTGTTAGCGTTTAGAAAACAAAAAGATAAGGCATGGAAAGAAGATGCCCAGTCTCCTTTGAGTGAGGAGCAAAAGAAGAAGTTCCAGAACTTGCCCTATTTCCCACCCAATCCAGATCTCAGCTTTGAATTAGAGCTTAATAAAAATATACCAGAAGTTGGTAAAAAAGTAATCGTTAAAACAACCGGTGGAGATGAGCAAGAGTATTTGAGGGCTGGCAAGGTTAACCTTACTGTCGCGGGTACAAATGTGGAAGCGATTGTTTTTGAAGATCCAGAGCAAGAACAGTTTCAATACTATCTCTTGTTCAGAGATCAGACTACGGGAAAAGAAACATATAAGAATGGTCGAATGTTACAAGTTCCTAAAAAGGGTGATAAGTTAATCATAGATTTTAACTATGCCTATAATCCGTATAGCTCCTACAATGACTATTGGGATTGTCCCATAACCCCAAAAGAAAATGTTTTACCAGTGATAATTCGCGCAGGAGAAAAGAAATTCAGATGAACAAAAAGCTACTATTCGTTTATAATGCTGATTCAGCTTTATTTAATCAGCTGGGTGACTTTATCCATAAGATAATATCTCCTAAAACTTATCCATGTAATTTATGCAGTCTGACATACTCTGGGGCAAGCATGAGAAAGGATTGGAAAGAATTTGTTAACTTACTGCCGTTAAAAAATGAATTCTTGCATAAAGATGAATTTTTCAAGTTGTTTCCTAAAAAGCAAAATATAACTTTACCTGCAGTTTTTCTTCAATTAAATAATGATATGATTGAGTTTATTTCAGCCAAAGAGATAAACCATGCAAAAACTTTGGAAGAATTGAAACTCCTAGTACAACAAAATCTTGCAAGAGCCAATTATGAATAGTAACCATCAATTAGTTCAATTTAATCAAATTACTGATTTCATTTATTTAGGGACAAACCTTTGTTGCACAATAATTCCACACGTTAAAGTTTTATTGGACTTGGGAATTAAAGCTGATATTGACTTAGAGGAAGACAGGCAAGAGCAAACTCCACATATTGATACATATCTCTGGTTGCCTGTAAAAGATCATGAAGCCCCAACACAAGAGCAATTTGATACAGGCGTAGCCGTAATTGATAGCCTGGTTAAAAACAAAAAGAAAATCTATATCCACTGCAAAAATGGACATGGGAGATCGCCAACACTTCTCGCTGCTTACTTTATATCCCAAGGTATGGAAGTAGATGAGGCTCTAGAAAAAGTTAAATCCAAAAGACCAGAAATTCACTTAAGAGAAATCCAAATGGAAGCATTAATCAAATTCAAACAGAGAACTTTATTGTCGAAATAAATCACTACTCGCTCATTGTTCTTATAGTATTTCGCTACTAGACTTCATGAATCCTTTGCGGTACCTTCTACCCAAATCATGGATAAATTCAGCGAATCTTCAAAGGCAACTATACCAGTACAAAACTCTATTATTGAGTACTGTTTGTATGCTCGAAAATCGTCTGAGGATGACGAACGCCAAGCCATGTCGATTGACTCTCAGATTAAAGAAATGACAGATCCTGCATCCAGAGAAGGATTCATCATCAAAGAAATTAAGTAAACTATGGGTCGATAGCTACTTTATCGTACTTTTTTGCTTTTGGTAGATCAGAATTCTCATTAGATTAAGAAAATCTATTGCCATTCCGGTAGTTTCTTCGTCTGTTAGCATTACTACATATTTCTCAAAATAAAGTGCTTTAAATTCATCATATTTTTCTTTTGGGATCATTCCAGCTGTGATTGTTTTCATGAATTCGATTATATCAACTTTCGAGCTAGTTATTTATTGCTATCTTATAAGGTCAGTTTTTGCTAGAATTGATCGTATATATGCCAATTCTTACTTGGATCGGAAAAGATAAAGTTGTAAATCATGACAAAGAGCTTCCCTTTAGGGTTCTGAAACCAATTAAGGAGCTTTCTGTTGGGGAAAATAGTGAAAATCTTCTTATTGAAGGTGACAACCTCGAAGCCCTCAAGGCACTCATGCCTTTCTATTACAATAAGGTTAAATGTGTTTATATAGACCCCCCATACAATACTGGTAACGAAGGATGGATATATAACGATAGGGTTAATTCTTCACAAATAAAAACTTGGCTAAACAAGGTGGTGGGATTAGAAGGAGTAGATTTATGCAGACATGATAAATGGTTATGCATGATGTATCCTCGTTTAAAATTGTTGAGAGATTTACTAGCTGAAGATGGAGCAATTTTTGTCTCAATTGATGATAACGAAGTTCATAATTTGCGAATAATGTTAGATGAAATATTCGGGGAAACTAACTTCCAAGCTCAAATAATTGTTCAATCAAATAAGCGTGGTCAGACTTACAAACAGTTAGCAAAAACTCATGAATATATACTCTGTTATTCAAAATCTAGTAAAACAAAATTATTTCAATTAATTGCAGGTGACGATCATTTACCACAGCAAGACGGGTTGGGATCTTTTTCAAGTAGAGAACTTAGGAATCGAAATCCTAAATTCGGAAGATTTAATCGACCTAATCTCTTTTATCCAATATATGTGAATCCGAATAAGAAAGACAAAAATGGTTATTCACCGATGTCATTGGAGAAAAGTGATGAATACCCTATTGAGGTTTTACCATTGAATAGTAGAAATGAAGAAAGTTGTTGGAGATGGGGTGCAAAAAAATTAAAAGAGAATATAGAAAATGCTTCCACCGATGTTGTTTTTGCTAAACAAAAACTGACAAATGAATGGCGGATCTTTGAGAAATATAGAAATGCGTCTATCAGCGCAAAAACTATTTGGGACGAAACAGAAATGATAACAGAACAAGGAACTACACAATTAAAGCTACTGGGCTTGAGAGAAAAATTTCCATTCCCAAAACCTGTAGGATTAATAACAAAGATTATTCAACTTATGGGAGACTCAGAAGGGATATACCTTGACTCCTTTGCTGGTTCGGGAACGACAGGACAAGCTATTATGGAATTGAATAAAGAGGATGGTGGAAATAGAAAGTTTATTTTAGTTGAGCTTGAGAAAGAAATAGCAAAAGATGTTACTGCAAAAAGATTAGAAAAGGTTGCACATGGATATGAAGGAGCATTGTTTCCAGAAGGAACAGATCAAGGGTTTGAGTATCTTGATCTCAATGGAGAACTATATAATCAAGCAGGATTCGTAAATCCACTTGCTCATTATGAAGATATGGCAGCTTATGTTTATTTCACAGAAACAAACAATTATCTCGATATTCCATGTATTAAAAATCCATACATAGGTTCTCAGGGTACAACAAGTTATTTTCTGTTCTTTGAAGGTAAGGGAAATAACATTCTTGATGAAAAAACGCTAAAGAAAACTAAAGAGTTTGAGGGAATACGAGTCATTTACGCCGATAAAACATTATTAGATGAAGAATACCTTGAAAAACATAATGTTGTTTTTAAACAAATTCCTTACCAACTTAAAAAGTATTAACTATGTTGAAGTTAAAATTATATCAACAACGAACTCTTGATGAATTAAAAAACTTTCTTGTAAATGCTTCTACACTCAAAGGAGAAAGAGGCGTAAGGCTAGCCTACCTTGACCAAGTAGGAGATGAGGAGCGACATTACAAACCAATTATGGGACTTGAGCATGCACCATATATTTGTATCAAGATTCCTACTGGTGGTGGAAAAACTTTAGTTGCTTCTAATAGTTTACAGGTAATTTTAGAAAACTATCTTCTTGATAAAAATGGCAAAGGTCTTGTTATGTGGTACGTGCCTTCTGATGCTATACGAGCACAAACATTAAAAAGTCTACGAGACAGGAACCACTCATACAGGGAAGTTCTAGATAGTGCATTTGCTAATAGCGTTAAGGTATTTACTCTCGAAGAATCATTATCGATTAAAAAATCAGATATTCAAAACAATCTTTGTATTGTTGTATCAAGTCTCCAAGCCTTCAGACGAACAGATAAACAATGGCTGAAAGTTTTTCAAAATAATGGGGCTTTGTTATCACACTTTGAAAGTCTTGTAGAAGATACGGACTTTCTAGACAAAGAGGACGGAGAAATTATTTATTCACTAGCTAATGTTATTAAAATAAACAGTCCTATTGTGATTGTGGATGAAGGACATAATGCACAAACATTACTTTCTTTTGAAATGCTCCAGAAGCTAAACCCTTCGTTTATTCTTGAGTTTACTGCTACTCCTCGTTCTGAAAGCAATGTGCTAGTGAAAGTATTAGCGTCAGAATTAAAAGCTGAGAAAATGGTCAAAATTCCAATTTGGCTTGCAAATGTTAGTCAGTGGCAAGAAGCAATCCGCGATGGTGTCAGTGAAAGAGGCAACCTAGAAAAATTAGCACATAAAGAAAAACGAACGACAAAAGAATATATAAGACCAATTTGTCTATTACAAGCAGAACAAGAAAAGGGAAGCGATGCAAAAATCTATGTTGACCAAGTCAAAAATTTTCTACTTGAAGAGCTTAAGATACCAGAGGAAGAAATTGCAATTAAAACTGCAACACGAGATGAGATAAAAGATATTGATCTGTTGTCCCCAAAATGTCCTATTCGCTACATAATAACTGTAAATGCTCTTAAAGAAGGGTGGGATTGTCCTTTCGCCTATGTTCTTATTTCGGTTGCCAATATTGGTGCTTCAATTGCTGTAGAGCAAACAATGGGAAGAATTATGAGGCTTCCAAAAGCTACAGAGAAAAAGAACATAGCGCTTAACAACTCTTACGTTTACACATCATCAGAGAGTTTCAGTAAGGCAGGTAGTGCAATAATCAAAGGTCTTGAAGAAAATGGCTATTCCCGTGCAGATTTGAGGGAAAATAAAGGTAAGATAACTGCTGAAAAAACCTCATTTGAGAGACACATTAAAGATGAAAATATCAAAGTTCCGTATATAGGGTTTAAGTCGAAAAAGGATGCACTTGCTTTTAACAGGGATTTAATAGGTGAAGACTTTAGAATCTATGAGCATTTTAAACCATTGATAATTGATTTTCACAATGATCAGAACCAGCGAGTAAAGATTGATATTGATAAAGAAAATGGAATTTATAGAATTTCTCAGGGAAAGTTGTCTCTTATTCTTTACCCAGAAGATTTTTCTATTGAAGAAGTTGGCAACTGGCTGAAAAGAAACATAAGGCATGTAGTGATCTCATCAGATGAAATGAGTGAATATATTGATTTAGTAATTAAAGATTTATCAAAAAAGCATACAGTGGAAGAACTCAGTTTAAATAGATTCAGATTAAAGGAAGGGATTCAGGAAGCAATAGTTGCAATCATAGAAGGATATGCAAAAGCAGGATTTGATAAGTTGTTAAAGAATGGTGACATTGATACACAATCTGCATTTTTTACACCTGAAAAAGAGACACTCTTATCAAGAGTTTCTCCGGAACATTTCCAAAAACATTTATTTGAGAGAGCTGGTTATATGAACGGTGAGGAAACAGACCTTGCAATGCGATTAGATGTTATGGAAAATGTTGAATGGTGGTATCGTAGCCGTGAGAAAGTAGATTTTTATTTGCAAGGATGGAAATCCGGAAAATTCTATCCAGATTTTATTATTAAAACAAAAACTGGTAAATATATTCTTGTTGAATATAAAGGCGAGGATCGTTTATCAAATGAGGATACAGAATATAAAACCGAGTTGGGGAAATTGTGGCAAAAGCTGTCTCAAAACGGAGATCAATTTTTTCTTGCAGGGAAAGTTAATTCGGATTCTATTTTAAAAACTATTTCCACAGCTAAATAATTTGGGTGCTTAAAAATCCTCTTGCATAATTACGCTATTCGGTATAAAATAGTACGCATGAGGAATTCTCTTACTTCAAAGCAAAAAATCGTTCTCTCGACAATTAACGATCTGACCCATAAAAAGGGTTCTCCTCCAAAGCTTGAAGAGCTGCGAATTGCTCTGAATTATTCTCAAATAAGTTCTGTTCAGCGTCATACAGATGCATTAAAGGAAAAAGGGTATATCGATAAGTCTCGTGGCTTATCACTTCCGGTTTCTTCCGAAAAAATACAAATTCCACTCGTAGGAAATGTAGCTTGCGGTATGCCTTTGTTAGCTACCGAAAATATAGAAGCATACATCCCCTATGATATTTCAAAGATTCGCGGAGGCGCACAAGATTACTTTTTTCTTCGTGCGGTTGGTGACAGCATGAACAACGCAAATATTGCTGGAAAAACAATTGATGATGGAGATTATGTACTTATCAAAAAACAGTTAACGGCAGATTCTGGTAACAGGGTTGTGGCATTAATTGGAGAAGAAGCGACTATTAAGAAATTAGCCAAAGGGGCAGAGGGTTATCGTTTGGAACCAGAATCCACAAATCCGGCAAACAAACCAATTTATCTTTTTGACGATTTCTCTATACAGGGAGTTGTTTCCGATGTGATTAAGAAAGGAGGTCGATAAAAATGGCAAATTATAACGTTGTTAAAAATCCAAATGGCGGTTGGGATACAAAGCAGGACAAAGCGTCCCGAGCAAGTTCTCACAGCGATACGCAGAAGGATGCTGAAAAGGACGCTAAAAAGTTTTCAGCTAATTCCGGTGGTGGTGAAGTGAGAATCCATGGCTTGGATGGAAAAATTCGAGACAGTGATACGGTTCCACCAGGCAATGATCCAAATCCTCCAAAGGATAAAAAGCATTAAATACCCATTATGTCATACAAAAATAAAACATACGTAATCTTTAACGGAGATGATATTCATTACTATCGTCTTATGCAGGCATGGAAAGAAAACGATAATGTGGACTTTGATTTTAACGATGCTCACGATATAGGAGGTATAAGGGACGATTCCGAAGAAGCAACTGTAAAAAAACATCTTAAAGAAAGATTTGCTAATTCAAAGCAAGTAATTGTATTGGTGGGTGAAAATACAAAATACAAATATAAATATGTTCGTTGGGAAATTGAAGCAGCCCAGGATTTAGAACTACCTATCGTTGTTGTTAATCTTAATTGCAAAAGAAAAATAGATAATGATTTGTGCCCCACCATATTGAAAGATTGTTTGGCAGTACACATTTCTTATAATAGAGATATTATCAAATATGCTCTGGATTATTGGCCGGATTTTCATGCTTCAAATAAAGATACTAAATTTACACCACACAGTTACAAAGAGAGCGTCTACGATGAACTTGGATTGTAAGATATGCAAACATACAAAGATAAAGCAATTGATGTGGGACGCGAAGATCTGCCTGGAATATATTATTCTGCCTCCGAAGCTTCACAATGCGCCCAAAGAACATTCTTATTATTAATCAGGATCAATATTGGCCTCCTCGTCCTATTGGCTGTCATTTCAGCAATTAATATAAACTCAGTTGAAAAGCAGTACCAGTATTTGATACCTCTCTCCTCCGCTATTTTAATGGTAATAAGCATAGTTATCACTTTTGCTACGGATATTGGGAAATATGAAAAAAAATGGTATGACGGAAGAGCCATTGCTGAGTCTTTAAAAACACTCTCATGGAAATTTATGCTGAAAGCAGAGCCATTTTTTGGTTTGTCTAAAGAAAATGCAGAAACAAAATTCCTTAATGACTTTAAGGAAATAAAAAATGCCATTAGACCAACGGGTGAACTTTTTGGCGGTAATACACAAGCTAATGAGCATCAATTGACAGACAAGATGAAAGAAATATACGCATCTGACCTCGATACGAGAAAAGGCACATATGAAAAAAATAGAATTAATGTACAAAAACAATGGTATAAAAATAACTCTGGGATAAATTCAAGCAAGGCAGGACGCTTCTTTTGGGTAATTATCGGATTCCAAATCTTCACGGTTCTAGCAGCGATCCTTATGATTTTTATGCCAGACTCTTTTTTTAATCCAACTGGACTAGTAACAACGACTGTGGCTGTAGTAATGACCTGGATGCGAGTAAAACAATATCGAAATCTCGCCGAATCATATGGCATAACTTCTACAGAATTAAGTCTTATTGAGGATGCCATTTCTAATATCACTACTAACGAAAAGTTTTCAAGCTTTGTAGCAGAATCTGAAACAGCCATATCGAGAGAGCACACTTTATGGAGAGCAAGAAGAACGATTCAATAAGATGAAAAGACAAATTTTTTATAGTTATCACTTCAAACCAGACTCATGGCGTGTTGCAATGGTACGAAATATTGGCAGTATTGAAGGAAATAGACCTGCCACTGATAATGATTGGAGCAAAGTTATTACTGGTGGAGATACAGCAATCAAAAACTGGATAGAGGAGCAAATGAAATACCGCTCATGCACAGTTGTCCTCATTGGAAATAATACAGCAAATAGAAAATGGATTAACCACGAAATAGTAGAGTCGTGGAATAAAGGTATGGGTATTGTTGGGATCGATATTCATGGATTATTAAATTCAGATGGCTATACAGCATATAAAGGAGAGAATCCTTTTGATTATATAACTCATGGGCAAACAGGAAAGCCACTATCTTCAGTAATCAAACGCTACGAACCTGTTGGAGTTAACAGCAAAGAACGATACGCTTGGATAGCAAAATATTTATCCGATGCTGTAGAGGAAGCAGTAAAAATAAGAGCGAGTTATTCGTAGAGATATTATTGGTCCCCAAATACATATGCATTCTTATTTATACAGTATTTAGAAGGCGTTGAAACATTCAGAAGAAATAAAGGGTTGCACCCCTCATTTTGACAAGGGTTTCCGTTTCACTCCAATAAACTGCGCTTCGCTTGCCCTTGCAAAATTCACCCCGCTTGGCTTGCAGCTTGTATTGGTAGCAGGCAGGCTGCTACCTAAAAATAAATTCTTTTAAGAGCAAAGAGAGGAGGTGAGAATAATGCAATTACTGACAAAAGAAATAATAACAAAGCTACCAGCTCTATATACACAAGAAAACGAAAATGACCCAATGGTCGTTTGTAAATTCTTTACTGTTTGGACAAACTGGACATGGTACGGTATAGAATTTGACGGACAAGATTTATTTTTTGGATATGTTTTAGGACATGAGGCAGAGCTTGGATATTTTAGGCTTTCAGAGTTACAAGGTTTAAAAGGTCCAATGGGTTTGAGTATTGAACGAGATATGTATTTTAACCCATGTAAGCTTTCAGAGATTAAAAAGCTACACGAAGGGGTTTAGTCTTTACCGCTTGCCTTTACTTTTGTAGAGGCAAGTAGCAAACACTAAAATATAGAAAGGAGGTGAAATAATTATGATAGATCCAAAACTAACAAATGATTTTGAATTTGGCGGAGTAATTCCAACTGTTGCGCATCGGTTGCGTTGTATGGAATAAAGGTAGGAAATGGACTTGGGTTTACCATATTTTTAAAACAAACTATTAAACATTGCTTTAACTAGATCGAAATATATCAGATGAGCCTGAAGAAGTAAAGCGACTGTGAGATAGAAGTCTTATTTCACACAGTGTCATTTTAGGATCAAATACCACTTGACAAATAG
>CALRDJ010000017.1 GCA_943354875.1 Candidatus Levybacteria bacterium GW2011_GWA1_37_16
AAACAGGATAGAATGCAGAAAGTACAAGCCCGTTTAACCGAAGCCAAACTTAAATCATGCCAGGCACGGGAAGATTCCATAAAAAAGCGCAGTGATCAGCTTTCTAAAACAGCAGGTAATATGCTTGAGAAGTTTGATGTTATCGAGAAGAGAGTACAGGACTACTATACCTCAAAAGTAGTACCTAGCGGAAAAACAGTTGCTAATTATGACAATTTAGTTACAGATGTACAGACCAAGAAAGCGGCCGCACAAACAGCCTTAACTACTGCACAAACCAATGTCTCAGGTTTTACCTGTACGGGAGATGATCCAAAAGGACAACTTACTCAGCTTAGAACAGATATGCAATCAGTTAAAACAGCCCTTAAAGGCTACAGAACATCAATTAAGAACTTAATCGTTGCAGTACATTCTGTAACCGGAGAGACAGAAAGAAGCATATCTCCAAAGCCAACCAAGACGGGAGAGGCACAATAATCCTATGAAAAACCAACAAAATGGATTTGGCAAAGTAGCGATAATCATCGTAGTTGTTCTGATACTTGTTATGGTCGTCTTCCTTCTCAGACAAAAAGATGGAATGCCTGGATATAATACAGGAAACCAGCAAGTCTCACAAAATACTAATGATCTTGATACGCTGTCTGCAGACTTAGATAACACTAACCCTGATCAGTTGGATGCAGAGCTCGGTCAACTTGATTCAGATAGTTCTACCTTCTAAATTTCTATTCCCTCATTCTAAGAGTCTTTTAATTTTTCATATAATCGGGTGAGACTTTCGAATATAGTCCTGCCGGCAGGCAGGGGTTCTAAATCATGGCTGAATTGTCCACAGATCAAAAGCACTTCAGGAAGCACACGACAGCATCCTCAAATCCTTACAATCTATAAAAAATCCTATAATAATGATATAATCCTCGGTCTATGGTTGAAAGATTAAATTACCCAGGACCAGCTACGGCCAAAGCTGAGCGAGATATTGCTGTGCCGCGCTTCACCACGCTACACTTTCGTTTTCAAGCGCATCCCGACTTTCACTCACAGCAGGAGTTCGTGATTGCTCAGGAGTCTTTATACAGTGATTTAGTTGGCTCTTTCAGAAAAGGAGAACACAATATTCTTCATCTTGAGGAATCGATAGAAGAAAAAAATACTAAATGGCAAGGAGCTCAAAGAAGAGGATTTCAGAAATATGGGAGTTTCAAGAAAGCTTTAGTGTATGCAATCCTGCGAGAAGCTCACCCAGCTTCAAAAATCAAACCGCAACATGTTGAAGCAGCTACACAGCGTTATTTTAGTGGACCAGATATAAATAAGAATAATGAAAAATGGCTTCATATCGATCTAGTACCGATAGTAGCGGACCGCTTGATAGACGAGGGGTATCATGTAACACCTTTGCTTGAACCAACTGTTCCTAACGAATTTATGGACAGAGAAGACGAGATTGAGGCTTTTGCAGGTGACTTAATGCAGTTTGGCTATGCATTCTTTGGATTTGTAAATCAACATACCTTTAGAGATCGACAGGTATCTAAACAGCTCGTAATGGCTGTGGAGAAAGCAGAAAAGACTAAACAAAAAACAAATATCTATGTATTAAGAGGCACAAGTCACTCTTCGCTAGTAGGGTTACTGCCCTATAAGTACAAAGACTCTATGTATGCCTCTACAGAGCATGGCGGGGAAACTGATGTTTTTCAAGAAATATTAAAAAAAAGTATGATAGATGGAGTGGTTAGCCCAGAGGAGATTAGAAGTACATTTCAATATATGCTCGATGAGCAAAATGCAGAACAGGATTAATCTAGAATATAGATCACTCTCACCATACTTACTTATAGTTTCTTTTAGTTATTTTTATTCGCGCTTGATATACTAACTTTGTAGGATTTGTTTCGAAAAAATCTAGATATGAATAAAAAAATAATAATCGCAGGAATTTTCGGCCTAGCTCTTATAAGCGGGGGGCTATATATAGCCACTCAGAACTCCCAAACAGCACAAATCGCACAAGAAACTCCTGCCACGATGCAGAAGAACACTTCGACAGACTCAGGGCAAGGCAAGATGATGGAAAAAACTGCAGATTCTCGCTATATCCCGTATTTAAAAGATGTTTATGATTCGAACTCAAATAAACGCAGAGTTCTCTATTTCTACGCAACGTGGTGCCCATCATGCAAAGCTGCAAACGAGGATTTTACAAAAAACCCAGATAAAATCCCAGAGGACGTAATCGTAATACGAACTAATTATAACGATCCAGACACAGATCAGGAAGAAAAAGATCTAGCCAAAAAGTATGGTATTACCTATCAACATACATTTGTTCAGATCGACAGCACAGGAAAAGAAGTAACGAAGTGGAACGGTGGACAAACGAGTGAACTATTAACTAACATTAAGTAATCTATGATATTACTTATCGCGTTTGCATTTTTAGCTGGTGTTATAACGGTACTTTCTCCGTGCATACTACCCATACTCCCCATCGTTCTCTCGTCCAGTATCGGAGGCAAGGACACAGGAAAATCACGCCCATTGGGAGTGGTAGCGGGATTTATCCTCAGCTTTACATTTTTTACTCTTTTTCTCTCAACCATAGTCAGATTCAGTGGAATTTCAGCAGATTCTCTCAGACTTATTTCAGTACTAGTTATCGGTAGCTTCGGTGCTTCGCTTCTCATTCCCTCATTTCAGCTCCTTATCGAACGGCTGTTTTCAAAACTAGTAGCTTTTATGCCAAACAGTCAGAACAGATCAGGCTTTCCCGGAGGACTGATAATAGGTTTTTCTGTGGGACTTCTATGGACTCCTTGTGTCGGACCGATACTAGCATCTGTAATATCTCTAGCGATCACCGGAACGGTAACCCTTGACGCATTTTTCATAACCCTTGCATACGCACTCGGAACTGCAATCCCTATGTTTCTTATCATGCTGGGTGGACAAAATGTCCTTCGACGCGCTCCATGGCTCCTTTCCAATCTAGGACATATCCAAAAAGTCTTTGGTATTATCATGATCCTAACAGCAATTGGAATATTTTTTAATGTTGATCGAAAATTTCAAACAATTATTCTCAATACCTTTCCGCAATATGGTGTAGGATTAACTAAATTTGAAGATAATTCATCAGTAAAAAAAGAGCTTGAAAACGTACGAAAAAAACCTATAGATGAGACTAAAATCGGAAAACCCACCTCAGACATGACCGTACCGAAAGGCCCCCAAGCACCTGAGATTATTCCTGGAGGAGCTTGGCTAAATAGTAGTCCCTTAACGCTTAAGCAATTACGTGGCAAGGTCGTTATTATCGACTTTTGGACGTATTCTTGCATCAACTGCCAAAGAACTATTCCGTATCTGAAAAAATGGTGGGAGACATATAACGACAAAGGACTCGTAATTATTGGCGTACATTCGCCAGAGTTTGAGTTCGAGAAAAACGAAAAAAACGTAGCACTTGCAATTAAGGATTTCGGTATTACATATCCAGTTATGCAAGACAATAACTTTGCCACGTGGAGAGCGTATGAGAATCATTACTGGCCTGCTAAGTATATTATCGATAGAGAAGGGTACATTCGGTATACCCATTTTGGTGAAGGAGCATACGATGAAACTGAAAGAGTAATTCAGGAGTTACTGAAAGAAACCGGAGCGAAAGATGTTTCATCAGCCATAAATAACCCAACGTATACAGTCAAAGCGAAAACTCCAGAAATATATTTAGGATTTGACCGAATTGAGAACTTTGCTTCCCGAGAACAAATTAAACCAAATACGTTAATCACCTATACGCTTCCCACACTACTCAGAGATAACCAAGTAGCGTATGAGGGAAACTGGAGTGTGATGGGGGAGTATGCTCATCCCCAAAAAGGAGCTACATTAGTTTTGGATTTTGAATCAAAGGAAGTATTTCTCGTAATGCGTCCGAAGGGAAATACAGCAAAAATAAAAGTATATCTCGATAATAAGCTTCAGGACTTCGGAGAGGATAATAAAAACGGCGTAGTAACTGTGGATGCTGACAAATTATATAAACTCATTAACCTCTCAACTCCTGGACGACACACGCTCCGCCTAGAGTTTGAAGACAGCAATGCAGAAATCTTCGCATTCACCTTTGGATAAATTATCATGGGAAAAAAATATAAAATTTTTGGCATCGGAATAGTTTTTCTCTTTCTCGTATTTCTGCTTCTAAAATCACTATATCCCTCCACCTCCGACACGACTTTTCAAGAAAATAGCACTATCTTGTCTGGCACATTTGACAAAAGTAAGCTCAAGACCGATGAAGAGTGGAGGAAAATACTAACTCCTGAGGAATACCATATAGTGCGAGAGGCTGGAACTGAAATTCCATTTACCGGAACATTAGATAAAGAAAAACGAACAGGAACTTACTATAGCATCGGTTGCGATAAGCCCCTCTTTCGATCAGAACAAAAATATGATTCAGGAACTGGATGGCCAAGCTTTTGGGCGCCTATGCAGGCAGACGCTATAGTCTTAAGACAAGAAACTGCACTTGGGGATGACCGTATAGAAGTACTGGATACCTGCGGGGGACATCTCGGTCATGTATTTAATGATGGCCCACAACCCACAGGAAAACGCTACTGCATGAACTCGATAGCGCTCCGATTCGTTCCCGACGAAAAATAATCCACGTGTTTATTCCTTATCATTCTAGAAAGAGCAGAGAGGTGTTTGTCAATAATAATATTGCGAAGTGAGCGTACTTGAATTATAATTGTCTGTACGCTGAGGTAGCCAAGGTGGTCAAGGCACCTGTCTGAAGAACAGGCCATGTCAGTTCGACTCTGACCCTCAGCACTAAATTTGACAACTCAGCCTCCGTGTGACACTATGAATAGGTACATGAGAAAGCTGTTTCTGCTCGTTAGTTTTTCTATAGCTACACCATTTGTTCTCCTATTTTCTGTCGTATTCCTATCTTTCCTTTCCTTCCAAAAAAACCCAAATCCATCATTCATATCTGTATTCGTACCAGTAAAAACTGTCTCATATGCAGCACTTCCGACAGCAGCCAATATCCTCGACGAGGAGATAGTGGAGAAAGACGCACGAGTAGAGATCGTACGTCAATTCTTCGCCCAATACAATTCACCGCTGGAGCCCTTCGCTCCGGAAATAATTCAAAAAGCCGAAATCTATGGGCTGGATTATCGCCTTCTACCAGCCATAGCCATGCAAGAATCAAACCTCTGTAAAAAGGCTCCTGCAGGGTCTTATAACTGTTGGGGATTTGGTATCTGGGGTGGGCGAGTGACGAAGTTCAGTGGATATTCAGAAGCGATAGAAACAGTGACGAAAACACTTGCAAAGCAGTACAAAACCAAAGGACTGGAGACCCCTGAGGAGATAGTAAAGAAATACACTCCTTCTGATAATGGGACCTGGTCTTACTCTGTTTCTCACTTCATGGAACAGCTTCGATAGCTATAGTTCACCTCTAATTAGCCTCACCTCTATATTTTCGTCTTTTTTAGCCTCAAACTCTGTCATAATCGAAGCTAAAAGCCCATAGTAAAAGACTTGACAAACCTATAGTTATATTGTAGAATTTGCAATAGGTCCTAAAGTTCACTTTTTCAAATGTGTACTTTAGGATTTTTTTATGGTCGAAGATCCCGCGAAGCTTTATGTGAAGCGGGACTGAAAACGACCTCCCTCTTTCCTATGAATCCCAAAAACCTTATCATCATTACCCTTATAGCAACAATTTTTAGCCTCGTGGCTATTCCTGCCCATGCGGCAGAGCAGGCTTCTGCAGCCTCATCTGCGAAACTCTCAGGCACCCATGACATAACAAAGCCTGATAACCGTGCGAAAATACTACGACTGTACTTAGAAAAGTACAACTCACCCTTGGCAGGAAGTGCTGAGACATTCGTAAAGGCAGCTGACGATAATGATCTTGACTGGAGATTTGTGGCAGCTATCTCAGGAGTAGAGTCAACCTTTGCACATCACCTACCCTACGAGTCCTACAATGCATGGGGATGGGGTATCTATGGTGATAATATGATCAAATTCAGCTCATACGATGAAGCTATCGTAACCATCTCTAAAGCACTTAGAACCAACTATATAAATAAGTGGGGAGCACAGGACGTACACCAGATCGGTCGTTTCTATGCATCTTCGCCTACATGGTCTACAAAAGTCGTATTTTTCATGAATCAAATGGAAAAATTCCAGAACGAACGTGCCTCTGAGACTCTTTCCATTTCTCTGTAAATACGATATAATCATCTCCGACTCAGTGAAAATGGGTCGGTGGCGGAACTGGCATACGCGCATGGTTTAGGACCATGTCCCGCAAGGGGTGGAGGTTCAACTCCTCTCCGACCCACTTAACCCCGCTGGGCGGGGGAAAGCATATGAAATCAGTATTAGCAAAACAAGAAGACGGTAGTATCCAACTGACTATAACGATCCCCTCTGACGTGGTAAAAAAGACCCAAGAAGACGTAGTTAAGCATTTCGTAGAACACGCGCAACTTCCTGGATTTAGAAAAGGCAAAGCACCGAAGAAAATGGTAGAAGATCGCATGGATCCATCTACAACTCGTGAAGAAACCCTAAAAAAGCTCCTTCCTCAGTTTTATGTAGAAGCTATTACTGAACATACGCTAAAGCCCATTATAAGCCCGAGAATCCATGTCAGTAAGGTTGACCCTGATAAGGATTGGGAATTTACTGCGACTACGTGCGAGATGCCTGAAGTGGATTTAGGTACATATAAAGAGAATATCCAAAAAGTCACTGCGAAATCGAAGATTATCATTCCAGGAAAAGACCTCCCTGCGGGCCAGCCAGGATCTCAAGAACCGAAATTTGACGACGTCATGAACGCACTGATCGAAGGCGTAACAGTCAAAATCCCAGTTGTCATGATAGAAGCCGAAGCAGACAGACTCTTATCACAATTACTTGAAGATATTAAAAAGCTCGGCTTGACACTCGAGCAGTATATGAGCTCGACGAATAATACTCCTGAAAAGCTCAGAGATGAGTATAAGAAAAAGGTAGAAACAGACTTAAAGCTCGAGTTTGCTCTCCAAAAATTAGCAGAAGCCGAGAAAATAACCGTGGATGAGAAAGAGATAGATGAAGCGATCCGAAAAGCCAAAGATGATACAGAAAGAAAGAACTTGGAAGCAAACCGCCACCTCCTCGCAAGCATCTTGCGACAGCAAAAGACGCTTGATTTTATTAAGAATCTGTGATAGGTTAAGCCTGTCCCGCGAGGCGGGATCTTAATTCTATGAGCACGAAAAAACCAACCAAAAATAAAATTTATTCCGATACCAATCTTATCGAATCGTGGAGAGAGATTGGGAAAGGGCTATCTGACGTAGCAGGAGCTACTGCTCAAACCCTCAGCACTGATGTTCTCGCAGGATTTTCTGACAATCTTTGGGATCAACTCCTCGGCGCAAAAGAAGAACCTAAGAAAAAAACCCAAGGAGACCACGGAGACCTAAAACCCGGAGAAGAACTCGACCTCTCTGGTAAGAAACAGGAGAAAGAATTAAAGCATATAGAAGCTGGTATCGACTACGCCAGTGAGATCATCCATGGAGAAAAACGTATTACTGCTGAGCGTGGACGAGAAATGGAAGGACAAATCCAGCAAATTGTCTCAGAACTAAAACGTCTTACCGCCAGCTCAAAGGTACTTCAGTCAGAATTTAAAGAAGTCGTTATGGACCAGCGAATCACCAAGCCTGGCAAATATCATGTCTCATTCTTCGAATGGGTCTTAACCGTAATCCGCTCTGCGCGCATCAGAGTAGAGGATTCTGGCGCATGGCTCTCGACTTTCAAAAGCAAAAAGAAAGATAAACAGTACTGGGGCATGTTTAAAAAACATGGCACAAGCTTTGCCATGAGTAACGAACGAAGCATCGCGACCCAAGTGGGCTAATTGGTCTACCGTCCACAGTCCACACCGTCTACAGCAGTAGTCCGTAGTCCGAGAGCGAACAAATTGACAAAAAGATCACGAAAGTATACAATCTGCTGAATATCATGAATACGCGATCTATAATTTCTATCATTGAAATTATTACCTCCTAGGGAGGACTGTTTGCGTTAAGCCAGACAACCCTCCCGAAAAATCGGGAGGGTTTTTTATGATAGAAACACTAAAACCATTTGAAATCACACAAATAAAAACCACGACAACATACGGAGATATTTTCGCGCAAGTTGCAATCCGAACCCCATTAGTTATTTGTCCATATGGAAGATTTCAAGCAGCGAGTGGAGCTGGCTTCGCTCCTTCTCTCATGGAAGCGATCAATGCAGCGCTAAAACAAGCGGTCTCATCACTCTATCCAGAAGTCAAACAATCTCAATTGATTACCATCTATACATCAGGTGAAGATACTGAGCGAATGAGGAGTCAGGCCGTTTTTAAATCTGGCGAAGAAATTATCGTATTTGAAGCGACAGGTTTACATGAAATAGAAACAAAAATTGACGTTCTCGAAAATGCCTATCAAGCACTAGCTGTAAGAGATTCCAGTTGACACCATAGACATTCTATTTTATAATATGCCTAATGACAAATAGATTTGTACTCTCTTCACTTAGCCTTCTCGTCTCGGACGAGTGCTAATGGTTTGGGAGAAACGATCTATTTAAACTAAAAAAACAAAATCTAAAAAACTATAAATCTCCCAGACCCCCGCAGAGAGCGGGGCAAGCAGGGGAGATTTTTTTTGGTTTTGAGAGGGGGTGAGATATATGAATATAAATGAAAAGGGAATTAGTGCAAGAGATTATGCAATAGCAGGAAGACACTTGGAAGAGGCTTGGAATAATCGAATGGATATGGAAGCGTCTGACTTCCATGCGAAAGAAGCACAGAGATTATTGGGAGTAAATCCAACTCCTGTCGTTGAAAATCCAAACATCGCAGGAATGCCAGGTGGTGCACAAAAAGTTACACCAGTCAAAACTGGTATTCCAAATTTCTAAGACTAACCGAGGCGTACAGCTATTTCACATGATATAATAGCTATACGTTTGGGCTCATAGCTCAGTTGGCTAGAGCGTTACATTGACATTGTAAAGGTCAGAGGTTCGAGTCCTCTTGGGCCCACCGGTTTTTCCGTATATGAATCGAGACGACGCATTCAAAATCCTAACCACATTCTTAACGAATGAGAATCTCATCCGACACTGCCTCGCTGCAGAAGTCGCGATGCGCGCTCTATATGCAAGACTAAACCCTGAATTTAAAAAAGAGGAAGAAGATGTCTGGGGGATTACCGGACTTCTGCATGACGCTGATTATGAATTATCGAAAGGTCATCCTGAACTACATGGACTTCTTCTTTTCGACAGAGTCCCAAATCAAATTCCAGAAAATATAGCCCACGCCATCAAAGCACATAACTACTCCTACACGAAAGTTATACCAGAGACTCCGATGGACTGGGCGATCACTTGTGCTGACCAGCTCACTGGACTTATCGTCGCATGTGCACTCATCCATCCCGAGAAAAAACTCACACCGCTAACTCCAGAGTTTGTAATCAAGAGACTAAATCAAAATGGATTTGCCAAAGGCGCTGACAGAACACCGATAAAGCAGTGTGAGGAAAAACTCGGCATACCACTGGAAGAATTCGTCACTATCGTTTTAACTGCGATGAAATCGATAAGCCCCGACCTCGGGTTATAGAAAGACATAGTTGACAACTAAGAACAATTGATTGGTATACTATCTGACATGAAGAAAAAAAGCCTCTCAGCAGAATCCATTTCTAAAGACTTTCTGAAAGAAAAATTGGACGATCTGCGTATAGAACTCCTTACAGATGTAAGAGATGAAGTAAGGCTGGGAATTGACGAAGCAAAGCAAGAACTTGACGATAATGCAAAAAAATACAGAGATCAAATACTTTCCAAACTAGTTGGAATTGCCGGTGATCTAGAAACCATCAAACAGGAGAATACAGTTGGTGGATATCAGTTGTCTAAATTAAGACAATCTATAATAAACCACGAAAAAAGAATCAAAAAAGTGGAAAGAGCACAGGCAGCTGCATAAAAATCCACAATTTGCTACAATAGCTTCATGGACGATCAAAAATCAGCTAAAGACCACAAACAAATCGGACAAGAGCAAGAATTGTTTTTTACAAATGATATTGCACCTGGTGCGCCTTTTTGGTTACCTAAAGGAATGATCATCTTCAAAGAAATTGAAAAATATATTCGTGAGCTTACAAAAGATGCAGGATATTTGGAAACCTCCACCCCAATCATGGTTAAATCTCAACTTTTTATAGAATCTGGACACTGGACCAAGTTTGGTGAACACAATATGTATAACTTGCAACCCTCAGACGAAGCAGATGATTCCAAATCAGTTAGTTATACTCTAAAACCCATGAACTGTCCTGAATCAACACTTTTGTATAGATTCCGACCACGATCGTATCGAGAACTTCCTTTGCGCCTTGCAGAAATCGGCAGACTTCACCGCAGAGAAAAATCTGGTGAGGTAAATGGATTACTAAGAGTTCGACAATTAACCATGGATGATGCACATATTTATGCGACAGAGGATCAAGTTTTAGAAGAAATCAATAGTATTTTGGATATGATGATTACTTTTTACAAAAATTTTGGCTTTGAGTTTGATTTTCGTCTTGCAACCAGACCAGAGCTATTTGCAGGCACGCAAGAAAACTGGGCACGAGCAGAGAAGGCACTTGAAGATGCTTTGAAATCTAGAGATTTGAAATATTCTATAAAAGACCAGGATGGTGCCTTTTATGGACCCAAGATAGATGTACATATCAAGGATAGCTTGGGACGAGAATGGCAACTTGCAACCGTTCAATTAGATTTTCATATGCCTGAAGCTTTTGATTTGCAATACATTGACAATGACGGTACTCCAAAAAAACCAGTTATGATCCATCGGGCAATCTTAGGTTCGTTTGAAAGATTTATTGGAATCATCACAGAACACTTCCAAGGAGCGTTCCCAGTATGGCTCGCACCAATCCAAGTAAGTATTATTCCTATTGCTGACAGACACCTCGAGACCGCACAGAAAGTAGCAAAACAATTAACGGATAAAGGTGTGCGAGTAGACATAGATGCCAGAAACGAGTCCATGCAATCCAAAATTCGAAGCGCTACTTTACAAAAAGTGCCATTTATGGGTATAATAGGGGACAAAGAAGCTCAAGCAGAGACTCCTAAGGTGTCAGTGCGTGAGCGTTCTGGGAAGGATTTGGGAGTACTCGATCTTTCCCAATTTGTTCAAAGGGTAACAGAAGACATTGATAAAAAGATATAACAAAAAACGGGAAGAAAAAAAGTTCTATAGAACGAATGAGCGTATCTTTGCCCAAACGCTTCGTGTCTTAGATGGCGAAGGAAAACAAATTGGTCTATTAACCAAATTTGAAGCTCTCGCTAAAGCCCGAGAATTAGGACTCGACTTGGTAGAAATAGCACCAATGGCCAAGCCAGTGGTAGCGAAAATCATAGACTTTAAAAAGTTTCTGTACCAAGAAGCGAACAAGAAAAAAGAAGACAAGAAAAACGCGAAAGTATCTGAAACGAAAGAAGTCAGACTCGGCCCGTTCATGAGCGATAACGATTTAGACGTCATGATACGACGAGGAAGAGGATTTTTAACAGACAATAATAAAGTAAGACTGGTACTAAAATTTGTAGGAAGACAAATAGTACATCCAGAATTTGGTCAAGAAGTCATAAAAAAAGTAATAGCCAAACTCTCAGATGTATCAAAAGTAGACAAAGATCCGCGATTTGAAGGAAAACAGTTAATCGCGATTTTAGCACCAGAAAGGAAAAAAAATGCCAAAGAAAAAGATAAAGAAAGCAGTATCGAAGCGGTTCAAAGTAACGAAAACGGGTAAAGTGATGTTCGGTCACCAAAACCAAGGTCATTTGATGCGCAAGAAATCTGCGAAACAAAAACGAAGACTCTCAGTAAAATCAGAATTAAAAGGACTATTCGGACGAAAAATAAAAATGATGCTAGGACACGTATAAAAGGAGAATTATGGCAAGAGTTAAAAGAGGTCTCGTATCTCATAGAAAACATAAAAAATTACTGGATAGCGTAAAAGGCTATCGCGGTACGAAAAGTAAATTGGTTCGTACCGCCAAGCAAGCAGCGCTCCATGCTGGTGCGTATGCATTTCATGGCCGAAAAATCCGAAAGAGAGACTTCAGAGCACTCTGGATTATCAGAATTGGTGAGGCTTCCAAGCAGGAAGGGATATCATACAGTGTGCTAATGGATAAACTGAAAAAAGCACATATCGAAATCGACAGAAAGATCCTCGCAGACTTAGTAGTTCACGATCTGGAAGCATTTAAAAAAATAGTGAGCTCAGCTCAGACAAACTAATGACACACTCTCGAGAATTTTCATTTTACTTTTACTTTACCTCCTAGGAGGAGGGTAATTTGCTGTAAAGCAAACGACCTCCTTCATTCTCCCGCAAAACGGGAGGATATAGGGAGGTTTTTTCGTTTTAAAGGAGGTGAAAAATTATGATTAAAGTAGAAAATCGACCAGGACTGGATCATGCGCAGACCTTTAAGCGACTGATTGAGGGTGGCCATCTAAACAAAACGGCAGCTACAGGAAAGAGCCCGTTAGTAATAGAGCTCCAAAGAAACGGCCATCGCATTCCATTGGGATCACAAGCAAAAAAGATTGACAGATAAAATAATTACTGATATATTTATTGGTACATGAGAAATATCTTTTTTACCTGTGCTTGTAGCCTCTCCTAACGGGAGGTTGTTTGTAGCACAGTAAAAGCGCAAGCAAATCGAACCTCCCAATCGGGGAGGTTTTTTCGTTTTAAAGGAGGTGAAAAATATGACAATAAATGAAATAGATCCATTTTTAAAAGCAAAACAGCGAATAGCTAGAAGCGGAACGCAGGTTATTGACGGCTCAAACGTTAGTCGCTTGGCACCCAATTCTCCCTTTATAGAAGCAATTCAACAGGGTGAAGCAGCAATTACCATGGGACGTGGCGTTCCTCATGTAATTTATCGCGAGAACTACAGAAGATCGTAATGCAGGACTGATGAAAACAGCCTGGGTTTGTGCTATCCTTAGCATATGGAAGAAGAGCTTATCGGCATAAAAAATGCTGCGATTTCATTTATTTTCGAAGCGGATTCTGCTGAGGAATTAGAAGAAATAAAGCTACAGTTTTTAGGACGCAGTGGAAAACTAACGCTGACGATGAAAGAAATGGGGAAGTTACCGAAGGAAAAACGTCCCCAAATCGGTGTTCTCGCCAATGAAGTGAAGACCACTATCGAAGAAGCGTTAGCGAATGCATCCACCCGATTTTCTGCACACAAAAAAGCAGTGATTCAGAAAAAAATAGATGTGACGAATCCGGGCATAAAACCGTCACTCGGACATCTGCATTTGATCACCCAGGCTATCGCCGAAATTACTACGATCTTCGAACACATCGGATTTAAACGAGTTAGATATCCAGAAATCGAATGGGATCACTATGCATTTACAGCACTAAACTTTCCAGAAAACCATCCAGCACGAGACGACTGGGAAACATTTTTTATAGATCAAAAAGCAGATGCGAAAAAAGGACAGGTAGTTCTAACTCCTCATACATCTTCAGGACAAATCCGCGAGATGGAACGCATGGCAGAATTATCTAAAAAATCCGGCGAGCCAGTTAACATTCGGATGTTAAATATCGCCAAAACCTATCGGAGACAATCAGATGTATCGCATACCGCTATGTTCCACCAATTCGAAACACTGGTCGTGGGAAAGGATATTTCGATCGCTGATCTAAAGGGTGTCTTGGACTATTTCGTAAAATCATATTTCGGAGAAAATAGAAAATCACGCATAAGGCCATACCACTTCCAATTTACAGAACCATCATTCGAAACAGATGTATCATGCGGTGTGTGTGATGGAAAAGGATGCAAGCTCTGCAAAGAAGGATGGCTCGAATTAGGTGGCGCTGGCATGGTGCATCCAAATGTACTGCGTAACTGTGGACTCGATCCGAAAGTATACACAGGATTTGCATCTGGCTGGGGAGTTGAGAGAGTTCTCATGATGAAAGAGGGGATCACTATCGATGATTTACGATTACTGTATTCAAATAAAGTAGAATTTTTAGAGCAGTTTTGACTCTCTTTGTGTCATCCCGAATTTAGTTCGGGATCTCCCCGCCACAGCGGGGCAAGTTCTAGACACAGGGAGATGCCGAAACAAGTTCGGCATGACAAGGGGATATTATTATGAACATAAAACTACTAGACAGCTGGGTAAAAGATTATCTGAAGACAAAAGCATCAGCCAAAACCATCGCTGAAAAATTATCACTCACGAGTGTTTCCATAGAACGCGTGGAACCATTTGGTAAAGATTTCGTCTATGACATAGAGATTACGACCAATCGTCCTGATCTCGCATCGGCAGTCAGCATAGCGAGGGAAGCAGCTGCAGTATTACCAGAATTTGGTATCCCTGCCACATTTCAAAACCCTAAGCTAACCAAACCCACCCCTCTCAAAAATCCTGTCCCTCTCACCATTAAAAACGACAAGACACTAGTACATCGTGTGTGCGCGGTCGTTATGGATGTAGTCGTTGGAAAATCACCAGAACTCATAAAAACTCGATTAGAAACAGCAGGGATACGAAGTCTGAATAACGTTATCGATGTAACCAATTATGTAATGCGCACCATCGGCCACCCAATGCATGTATTTGATTACGATAGGATAAAAGATCACATCATTCTAATACGCGAATCGAAAAAGGGAGAGCAGATAGTAACACTCGATAAAAAAGACTATGAACTTCCAGGCGGAGATATAGTCGCCGAAGATACTGATGGAGATATCATAGATCTGCTAGGCATTATGGGGCTGGAAAATAGCGTCGTCACGAGTGAGACAAAACGAATTATCTTTTTTATCGATAACGTCGATCCTCTTCGTATCCGAAAGACTTCCATGACACTGGGTATCCGCACTGAAGCAGCACAGTTAAATGAAAAGGGAATTGACCCAACACTAAGTATGGATGCACTACTTTTAGGTATCCAATTACTTCAAGACCATGCAAATGGCACAGTTGTATCGAACATCATAGATATCTATCCAAATAAGCCGAAGGAAAAAAATATTACTGTACCAGAGCGTCTCATCCAAAGCGTAATGGGTGTACCCATAAGTTTAAAAAAATCTGCTGAGATTCTAAAAAATCTTGGATTTAACGTAACTATAAATAAAGAAACACTTTCAGTAATTATCCCTACGTCTCGTACTCATGACATGGATATTCCAGAAGATGTCGTCGAAGAAATAGCGAGAATTTACGGATATCATAATATCCCGAGTATTCTCCCACAGCTCCCAACTGCGTCTCCGTATCATAAAAATCAGGATCAGTTTTACTTTGAAAACAGAGTAAAAGAAGCGATGATGTATTGGGGATTTACAGAAACCTACACTTATTCGTTCGTTTCAGAAGATTTGTACGAAGGCCCTCTCACTGACGCGATAACACTCGCAAATCCGCTCACGGAAGATATGGTTTATATGAGACGGACACTCATCCCCAGCATCTTGCAAGTTCTTAAAGAGAATAAAGCGCATGACACACTTTCACTCTTTGAAATAGCAAATGTGTATGAGAAAAATGGAACTAATTTACCCATCGAAACGAGAATGATTGCAGGAATTATGAGAAAGCCAAAAGCTTCTTTTTATGAAATGAAAGGAGTCGTAGAGCAACTACTCCACGATGTGGGAATTAGCGATATTCGATTTCTAAGAAGAACAGAAGGACTCGGCGCTGATATAAAAATAGAAAAAGAAAACGTGGGATATATAGAGGTACTCGATGAACACATCGTTAATTTCGAACTGAATTTCGAAATCATATTACAGTACGCGACACTAAAAAAGATATATAAACCTATCGCTAAGTTTCCTCCTATTATCGAGGATATTTCGCTCATATTACCGGAGGAAACCACCACAGCTGATGTCATAGAAGAAATAGGAAAGCAAAGCAATCTCATAGCAGGAGTTACTCTACTCGATACATACGAGAATACTCGTACCTTTCACATCCTATATCAACATTCCGAAAGAAACCTAACCGGTGAAGAAGTAGGAAAGATCCGAGAACACCTAATCAAAACTCTGAAGTCTAAATTCAAAGCAGAAGTTAAATAATTCTATGGAGTTGGGGTAGGAGTAGGCGACCCAGTCGGGGTAGGGGTGGGGCTATCTGAAACCACTTTATCTGACTTATCAGTCGGAAGCTTATACAGCCCATCGTCTTTATACGTCTCCCGAACCCATGCATCTATCGCTTCCTGCCATCTATTTTTTCCATCGGTAGATATAGGGTCACTTTCTAGAAATGCGACAAAATCTTTTACGTTAAATTCGTTGTGATCTACTTCGCTTTGAGAAGCAAGCTTATTACCATCGGATTTAGAAACTTTTACTTTTTTATAAATTGGAGACAAGCCAGTCGGTTCTGTACCTTTTATAAAGTATTCTGTACGAGTCGGCTTTCCATCAACTGGCAGTCCGCCACCAAGTGAATCTATAGTTACTGCCACGACACTATCAGGCTTGGCAAACTCTACATTTGGTTTTCCTTTCAAGGCTTCTATCATTATTCTTCGCCAGATTGGAGAAGCCCCAGTTGCTCCAGATGCCACATTCCCCATAGGACTATTATCATTATTTCCTACCCAGGAAACCACTAACACCTGTGGTGTCCATCCGACAGCCCAGTTATCTCGCTTATCATCGGTCGTACCACTTTTTACCGCTACTGTATGACTAGGAATATTGAAATAGCTGTTGGCACCAAAGGTAATAAGGCGCGCATTATTATCCAGAAGCATATGGGAAATAATAAAAGCCACTTCCTGAGAAATTACCTGCGAGCGAGAAGGCTCTTTATACTCATATAATACATTTCCTTTCGGATCAGTAACTTTCAAGATCGCTACTGGTTCTACTTTATCTCCACCGTTGGCAAATGCAGAAAATGCACCAGCCAAGTCGATCAGATGAACTTCTCCTCCTCCAAGTGTCAAAGATAAACCAAACCGCTTAACATTCTCGTCAGTCGGTGCGAGCGTATAGAGACCAAGTCTATTTGCGGTTGAAAGCATATTCTTTATTCCAACGAGCGCTAACATTTTCACTGCAGGAACATTCAAAGAATTTCCGAGTGCGAATCGCATCTGAATAGGACCACGATATTTTCCATCGTAATTCACCGGAATATAATCCTTTTCTCCTTGGTTAGGGAATGTGGTCTTTACATCCATGAGCAGTGTGGCTGCTGTATATCCTTTTTCAAGTGCCGCTGCATACATCACCGGCTTTATAGAAGACCCTGGCTGCCTGAGTCCCTGGGTCGCGACGTTAAATTGTCCGTCAAATGATACTTTTTCTTTTGCAGTTACTGCAGATTCTGTAGCGAAAAAATCTTTACTTCCTACCATCGCCAAAATCTGTCCATTTTTCGGATCAAGAACCATACTCGCACCATTCCCAACTTTTAATGATCTCGCATTATCCACTTCTTCCTTCACTATCGCTTCGGCTTTTTCTTCGAGCTTATAATCCAAAGTCGTGGTAACCTGAAGTCCTCCATGTTCTACATAGTTCTCACCAAATTGTTTTATGAGAAGATCCTTCACATAAAAAGAGAAGTGAGGTGCTTTTATAGAAGCGCTTTGCTTTAAAAATGAAACATTTGGCAGTGCCTTTACGGCGTCTGTTTCTTGTTTTTCAGTGATATATCCATCTTCTCGCATACGACGCAACACATCAGTCGTACGTTCTATATACGCCTTCGGTGCTGGACCATATGGCGAGTAGTAAGATGGTAACTGAGGAAATCCTGCTAAGATCGCTGACTCTACCAAATCCAAGTCTTTCGCTTTTTTCCCAAAATATGTTTCAGATGCAGTTTCCACACCCACTGTAGTACCCCCATATGGCGCTACGTTTAAATAAAGTTCGAGGATTTGATCTTTACTGTATTTCTTGTCCACCTGGACAGCTAAAATAAGTTCTTTTATCTTACGAGCAACACTGCGCTCTGAAGTAAGGAGAGTATTTTTCACCAGTTGCTGAGTGAGCGTAGAGGCTCCTGCAAGTCCTCGGAAAAGCAATACATTTCTTACCACACGGACATACCCCATAAGTGAAAAGCCCTGATTTGAGTAAAAATCTTTATCTTCTATAGCGATCGTGGCCTCTTGAAGAGTCTTAGGAATCTGATCGAGCGTCACATATGTTCTGTTCTTTTCATTATATATATCGTAGAGTACGACGCCATTG